>CANKVN010000019.1 GCA_947487055.1 Flavobacteriales bacterium | reverse complement strand
CATCCTGGTAAAAGGACGAATCATCAATGTTGTCGTTTAACCAATAAAATATCCATAAAAAAAGGGGCTCAAGGCCCCTTTTTTTATGGTGTATTGCTGCCTTTTAGCGCAATACCTTTATCAATTTATCGGTTAATCTTTATCAGTTTGGCTGATGAAATTCTGCCATTGTCACCATCAATAACCACCGTGTAGGCTCCTTCAGACAAGGTTGCAGCATCCACAGCAATGTTTTGATTACCGATCAGTTTACCAGCTTCGCGGTTGATAACCATTCTTCCAGATTGATCGTAAACCTTAATGCTCACTTTTTGAGAAATGGCCAAATTAAGATTAACATTAAACGATGCGTTGAATGGATTTGGTGAAATCTGAACCTGGTTATTGGTGCTGGTGTTTTTAACACTTACCGGATACAGTGTAATACCCAAACCAAATTGGCCCATGATACTGATTCCATTACGCTGAACATAACCTGCACCAACACTGCCTGCAACATAAGTTGAATTGGTAGCTGGTTTGGTCCAGTCTGAGGCGATGGCGCTGGCTACCGGACGGTTAAGTATAGAGAAACTATTGTCCACCAGTCCGGATGTGAAGGTTGCCTGGTTGTGGAACCACAATTTGAGGTCAAAGTTACCACCGGTCAACGTGCCGTTTGGCTCGAGGTACCATACACCGCCATTGCTAACGCTGCCGTAAGGATTTGATGTAGCAGTTTCCACCACATTCAATCCAACATCGCTTCCTGCCTTGGACTTAATGCTTGCCAGGATCGATGTTACACCAGCAACATTATGGTTTACAAATTCGGCATTATTTCCTCCGGCAACATTGCCTACAGGGAAGTGATAAGTGCTATCTACACTCTTGATACTTCTGCGCAAATTACCGGCAATCCAGCCATTTCTGTAATTACTATTGCCTGCGATGCTCTTAACAGCATTGGCATTGTCGTTGGTTACATTTACCTCATTATTGCCCGTTACAACAGAACCATTACCCAGCAAGAGTTCACCGGTAACATTGATGTTGTTGTTGATGGCAACTTCACCAGACAAGTTCACTTCCAAATTACGGGTGGTGAAACCATCGGTGGTAACGGCACCCCCTGAGCGGAAGGCAACGGAACCAGTTGAGGTAAATGTTCCAGATTTGGTGAATGAACCATTAAGATTCAGCGCACCAGAAGAAGTTACAGAAAGGTCAGCACCGGCATTGATGGTGAGGTTTCTTGCCTTGGCTGAAGCTGTAATTACGGGCTGGTTGGGCGTTCCGGAAGGAATTACCACATCGGTAGAAGCAGTTGGTATACCTCCGCACCAGTTGTCGCTTTCATGCCAGCTGTTATTTTTAACACCCACCCATGTTCCCACAGGAGAATTCAGGATGTTGATTTGCTTGGTAACCGAAGCACTGTTGAAGCAGCGATTTTCAGTTCTCAATTCAATATCGCTGGTGTTGCTTAGGGTAACAGTAATGGAATCGCCGGTACCGATGGAAGTCAGGGTACCTCCATTGTTGATATACCAGCGGCGGGTTTCTCCGTTCATCAGTGCAGGGCCATTGGCGTACAGTTTAATCGGAGTGCCTGCGCATGCCTGGTTATAGTTAGCCGTAATAGCAACTGGAGCTGCAGGTGTTTGAATTACATCCACACGAACCTGTGCACATCCGGTGATACCACAAGGACCCTCAGACCTAACAAAGTAGGTAGTGGTATCAGCTGGAGATACACTTATGCTGGCACCTGTTCCAACAGGAGTACCACCGCATGTGCCACTATACCATGTCCAGGTTGCATCTGTTCCTAGCACGCCACCAATAACAGATAAGGTAGTGCTTTGGCCCTTGCAAATGTTGGTGGTTCCTGAGATGTGGGATGGTGTATTTGCAGGTTGTCGCACAACTATAGTTAGAATTGCACATCTCGTAGTATTACATGCGCCTTCAGCTCTTAAAAAAATATTGTGTGTACCTATACCTAATCTATCAGCAGACCAAATAACTGTGTCTCCTTCCCCTAGCCAAGGTATAGACGGACCTCCACACCCAACAGTATACCATGACCATCTTCCTGCAGTTAGTTGCCCGCCATTTCGAATTAGCTTGAAGCTAGGAGTACCTGGACAGATTGCAGTTGGCCCAATAATACTTACTGCAGGCTTGTTGGTATCTGATACTGTAAATGTGAAACTTGCACAAGGAGTGGTATTGCAGCTTCCTTCTGCCCTTACAAAATAAGTATATGTACCTGGGCTAACTGGTTTTACAAACAGCGAATTACCTGTACCTTGAGGCGTTCCGCCGCAACTTCCGGTATACCACTTCCAGCTGGCGGCAGTTCCTAAAGCACCACCATTTACGGTCAACGTGTTGGTTGAACCCAAACAAATTGAACCTGACCCAGATATTGATCCTGGTTTTGATACATCCAGAACTTTGATGGTAATGCTTACACACTTGGTAGTGTTGCAACTTCCCTCCGCTCTCAAGTAATAAGTATAATCACCTCCAGCTGAAGGGGTAAGCGATAGGGATGAACCGGTTGAAACCAATCCGCTGCCGCAGCTACCCAAATACCATTTCCAATTGGCGGATGTTCCAAGATACCCTCCGTTTGGTGTTAAAACAGTAGTGCTTCCTGCGCATACTGTGGTTAATGTTGCATTTATAGATGTTGCCGGCTCGGAAGTATCCTTAACATTGATACTTTGAGAAACACAAGCAGTGTTGTTGCAAGTACCTTCAGCACGGACATAATAAGTCTTCAAGCCGGCTGATGGTGATACAGTGATTGAAGTACCTGAACCAATAGATGTTCCGCCGCAACTTCCCTCATACCATTTCCACGAAGCATTGTGACCCAACGAACCACCTGTGAGGAACATGGTAGTAGACTGGCCCTTACACAGATTGGTGGCTAGCGTTACAATTGAGGAAGCCGGAACTGAAGTATCTCTTATATTGATGCTTACAGAAACACAATTGGTAATATTGCAAGAACTTTCAGCCCTAACAAAATAGGTAGTGTTGCCCGAAGGAGATAGCGTTATTGAGCTTCCAGTGCCTACAGGAGTACCTGCGCAACCTCCGCTGTACCATTTCCAGCTGGCACCTGTGCCCAGACTACCACCACTCACACTTAACGTGGTTGATGTTCCTTTACAAATGGTGGTCGTTCCGGAAATACCGGCAGCCGGTTTTGAGGTATCCCGTACAGTTACGGTAACACTCTTACAAGGTGAATTCTGACAGGTTCCTTCAGCACGAACATAATAGGTAGTCGTGGCAGAAGGGGCCACAGTAATGGAAGTACCCGTTCCTACCAATGTTCCTCCACATGAACCACTGTACCACTTCCAGCTGGCGCCTGAAGCAAGACTGCCACCGTTGGTGGTGAGGGTTGTTGAGGTTGCATTGCAAATGGTGGTATTTCCCAAAATACTGGTTACCGGATGGGAAGTATCTCTTACCGTTACCGTAAACGACTGACAGATAGTGTTGTTGCAGGTGCCTTCAGCACGAACATAATATGTTGTTGTTGTACCAGGAGCAACACTCAAGCTTGTACCGCTGCCTACCGACGTGCCGCCGCATGAACCGCTGTACCACTTCCAGCTTGCTCCGGCACCCAATTTACCCCCATTCACTGAAAGGTTTGTAGATTGGCCAACACATATAGTTGAGGTGCCGCTGATGCTTGATGCAGGAACTGATGTGTCGCTTATAGTGATAGTTTTGGTTGCACAAATAGTCGTATTGTTACATCCATTCAATGCTTTAACATATAAATTGTGTGTTCCTAGACCCCATAATGCTGTTGTTACCATCAAAGAATCCCCAGACCCAGCCCATGAAACACCAGAGCCACCGCATCCTCCCAAGTACCAATTCCATGAAGCACCCGAACTTAGGTTTCCTCCTGTCGGTTTAAATTTCATTGGGACTGATTGCTGACAAACTGCCGTTGGTCCAAGTATTGACGTTGCTGCTTTATTTGTGTCTTGTACCCTAAACTTATATACTGCACATTGTGTGTTATTGCATATTCCCTCTGCACGGCGATAATATGTATAAACACCTGCTGTTGTTGCTGTAACTGTCAATGTAGCGCCAGTACCTACTAATATTCCCCCACAAGAACCACTATACCATTTCCAACTTGCACCTGCTCCCAGATTACCAGTATTTGCATACATTGTGATGGCATTTCCAATACAAAATAAAGTCGTTAAACTATCATTTGTAGGCCTAACACTTGAATCTCTTACAAAAAATGTTTTAGTAACACAGATTGTATTATTACAAAATCCTTCAGCTCGCAAATAGTATGTGTGAGTACCTGGTCCCTGATTTACAGTAATAGTATCACCTGTACCTGCCCATGAAGTGCCTGATCCACCACAAGCGCCAGAGTACCACTGCCATGATGCGGATGTACCTAGTGAACCTCCAACTCTATTCAACTTAAATCTAACATTTTGACATATCGTGTCTATTCCACTAACTGATGTGGCCGGTAATGAAGTATCTCTAACCGTTATTGTAACGAATTTGCAAACAGTATTATTACAAGCACCTTCAGCCCTTACATACAATGTTACCGAACCAGCAGAAGGGGGGGCCCAGGTTATGGTAGATCCTGTACCGATAGATGTTCCACCGCAAGAACCATTGTACCATTTCCAACTGCCCAAATGACCTATACTACCGCCGTTTATGGTAAGATTTACAGATTGGCCCAAACAAATGGTGGTGTTGCTGGATGTTACAGAAGTAGGAGGTAAGCTGGTATCTCTCGCTGTCAAGGTAAATGACTGACAAACGGTATTATTACAAGTACCCTCAGCACGCAGGTAATAGGTGTAAGTGCCGGCGCTTGCAGGCGATGCCACATAGCTCGTTCCTGTTGCTATGGCCGTGCCACCGCAACTGCCTTCATACCACTTCCAGCTGCCGCCCGCGCCCAACTTGCCGCCACTGAAGGTTAGCGTGCTGCTCTGGCCAACACATATAGTTGAGGTGCCGCTGATGCTTGATGCAGGAACTGATGTGTCGCTTATAGTGATAGTTTTGGTTGCACAAATAGTCGTATTGTTACATCCATTCAATGCTTTAACATATAAATTGTGTGTTCCTAGACCCCATAATGCTGTTGTTACCATCAAAGAATCCCCAGACCCAGCCCATGAAACACCAGAGCCACCGCATCCTCCCAAGTACCAATTCCATGAAGCACCCGAACTTAGGTTTCCTCCTGTCGGTTTAAATTTCATTGGGACTGATTGCTGACAAACTGCCGTTGGTCCAAGTATTGACGTTGCTGCTTTATTTGTGTCTTGTACCCTAAACTTATATACTGCACATTGTGTGTTATTGCATATTCCCTCTGCACGGCGATAATATGTATAAACACCTGCTGTTGTTGCTGTAACTGTCAATGTAGCGCCAGTACCTACTAATATTCCCCCACAAGAACCACTATACCATTTCCAACTTGCACCTGCTCCCAGATTACCAGTATTTGCATACATTGTGATGGCATTTCCAATACAAAATAAAGTCGTTAAACTATCATTTGTAGGCCTAACACTTGAATCTCTTACAAAAAATGTTTTAGTAACACAGATTGTATTATTACAAAATCCTTCAGCTCGCAAATAGTATGTGTGAGTACCTGGTCCCTGATTTACAGTAATAGTATCACCTGTACCTGCCCATGAAGTGCCTGATCCACCACAAGCGCCAGAGTACCACTGCCATGATGCGGATGTACCTAGTGAACCTCCAACTCTATTCAACTTAAATCTAACATTTTGACATATCGTGTCTATTCCACTAACTGATGTGGCCGGACTACTCGAGTCACCAACCTTTAACGTATAAGTCGCACAAACGGTATTCCCACAACCATCCTCAGCCCTTACATAGTAGTTGGTGGTGGTGGTTGGTGAAACGGTAATTGAATTGCCTGTACCGATGGATGTGCCGGCACCGCAGCCACCGGAGTACCATTTGAAGCTGCCACCGGATGGGAGACTACCGCCTACACGGGTTAATGTTGTTGAATTTCCTGATCTCAAACATCCAGCCACTGACGAAGTGATGCTGGTGGGTGCTGTTGCACACGGAGTTTGAGAGTAGCTGTAATTGGTTGTGAGCGTGACAAAACAAAGAAGAGCGAACAAGATGCTTTTCTTTAAGAACCTGTAAACATTTTTCATCTAAATAAGTGAATTTGGTTGTAAAAATGCACCAAAATCGTAAGAATACAAAATTTTTTTACGTATTGGATTGAGTGTGTGCCCGATAAGTAAGCAGGTTTGAGCCCTGCATCAGGATGAAATAATGATATGTTTTACGTCATTACAACAGCTGTTTTGTGTTCTTTTGTTTTAACCTGAAATAAGCGCTAGTGCTGCAATAGCGGCCGTCCATATTGAAATTTTTATGGCGATTTTACCCCTATAAATATTTCCCCAAAAAACCCTGGTATTCCATTTTTAATTCACCAAATATTTTTTTGAATATTTCCATCCTGTCCCTGAGGTTTTGGTCATCTACAACCCTGCGATGTTCCACAGCTGTGACATTTTCCTTGGCGTTCTCAGCAATGCGGTTTTCATCGGTTTTGATGTCGTGCTCCAGCACATCAATCACTTCTTTCTGGGTAATAAACTGGTTTTGAAAATGCTCTACCAGTGCCTTGATATCCTGGCCGGTATTTGCGGCATCGATTTCTTGTAACCGTAAGTTGAAAGATGATAATTCATCCTTGGCCAGCATGAGCGCAGACATCCATTGGGCATGCTGCGCATGTAATTTGTGAATTTGTATTGAATCTGACATAGCACAACAAAGCTATGTTGCACCTTTCGGTCAGATTATGACCAAAGTCCTGTTAAAAGATTTATTTACACCGCAAAACTCTCACCACAACCGCAGGTGCGAGAGGCATTGGGATTGATAAAGTTAAACCCCTTGCCATTCAATCCATCACTGAAATCGAGCTCGGTACCGCACAGGTAAAGAAAACTCTTCATGTCGCAAACGACCTTCAAGCCTTCAACCCCAAACTCCATATCACCTGGCTGGGGTTCATTGTCAAAATCCAGCTGGTAGGTGAGCCCGGAACATCCGCCGCCCTTTACCCCCACACGAACAAAATACTCGGGTGCACAAATGCCTGCCTCGGCCATTAAGGCATGTGCCTTGTCTCTGGCTTTGTCTGTAATGGTTATGGCTCCGGTATCGGTGAGCATGGTCAGGGAATTAGTGGTGTGACTTTTCTTCAGCGATTGGCTCAAGCCCTTGCTTTACGCGGTAATCATTGATGGCTGCTCGGATGGCATCTTCGGCCAAAACAGAGCAGTGAATTTTCACCGGTGGCAAGGCAAGCTCTTCAACAATGTCCATGTTATCGATGGTCAGCGCCTGATCCACTGATTTTCCTTTCAACCATTCTGTGGCCAAAGAGGAGGAGGCAATGGCGGAACCGCAGCCAAATGTTTTGAAACGGGCATCTTCAATCATTCCTGTTTCAGGGTTAACCTGAATTTGCAAACGCATTACATCACCGCACTCTGGGGCGCCTACCAATCCTGTTCCCACAAAAGGGCTGGATTTGTCCAATGTTCCCACGTTGCGGGGATTGCTGTAGTGGTCTATTACTTTTTCGCTGTATGCCATGGTGTTGTATATTATTTATTTAAGCGTTGATATCAATACAAAATTACAATCTATTTAGAATCTTTCAAAACAATCAATGTTCTGTCCACTTAACGGACTTCAAATCGATACCGTCTTTGAACATTTCCCAAAGCGGGCTCATGTCTCTCAGGCGGTTTACCGCATCGGATACACAATTGATGGTAAAATCAATTTCTTCGTCGGTGGTGAATCGGCTTAGTCCAAAGCGCAGCGAGCTGTGGGCAAGTTCATCGTCCAGGCCCAGGCTTTTCAATACATAGCTAGGTTCCAACGAAGCAGAGGTACAAGCGGATCCGGAAGAAACGGCAATATCTTTAATCGCCATCATCAGGCCCTCTCCTTCCACGTATTTAAAGCTAATGTTGCTGGTGTGGGGCAGGCGGTGCTCTTTGGAGCCATTGAGGTATGATTCTTCCAGGGTAAGCAATGCGTTTTCCAGGCGGTCGCGCATTTTAATGATGCGTTCTGTGTCTGAAGCCATATCGGCGAGGGCAATTTCGGCAGCTTTGCCAAAACCAACAATACCGGGAACATTGAGGGTGCCGCTTCGCATTCCGCGTTCGTGGCCGCCACCATCCATCTGGGCGGTAACTTTTACACGGGGATTTTTGCGGCGCACATACAAGGCACCAATTCCCTTAGGGCCATACATTTTGTGTGCGGTAAAACTCATCAAATCGATGTTATCGGCGATTACATCTACCGGGATTTTACCCACGGCCTGTGTAGCATCTGAGTGGAACAAAACGCCATGTTTTTTGCAAACAGCGGCTATCTCACGAATGGGCTCAATCACCCCAATTTCGTTGTTGGCAAACATTAAGGATACCAGGATGGTATCGGGGCGGATGGCTGCTTCTACCTGCTCTACAGATATGAGTCCGTCTTCTGTCGGATATAAATAAGTGATCTCTGCGCCCTGCTTTTCCAGGTGTTTGCAGGTATCCAAAATGGCTTTGTGCTCGGTAACGGCTGTAACAATGTGTTTGCCTTTTTCGGCATACATTTCAAACACCCCTTTTAGGGCGAGGTTGTTGCTTTCTGTGGCACCGCTGGTGAAAATGATTTCCTTTTCATTGGCGCCAATCAGGGTTGCAATTTGCTCACGGGCGTAATCGACACCTTCTTCTGCCTTCCAGCCAAAGGGATGGTTGCGGCTGGCCGCATTGCCAAAATCCTCAGTAAAAAAAGGCAGCATGGCATCCAGCACGCGGGGATCGACCTTGGTGGTGGCATTGTTATCGAGATATACCGGCAATTTCATGTTGTTATTTAGATTGATTCTAAGTTGCAAAAGTAACACCATTTTGAGCAATCTTGTTTTATGCTTACATGAATTTTTTCGATGCACAGCAAATCCCTTTACTTTGCTGTATGAATCACTTGGAGCATATTGGCATTGCCGTAAAAGACCTTGAAGCATCCGTTGCCCTTTTCACCAGGCTTTTGGGAACTGCACCCTACAAAACCGAGACGGTGGAAAGCGAAGGTGTAACCACGGTCTTTTTCGATGTTGGCAACACCAAAATTGAATTGCTAAGCGCTACCAGGGAAGACAGCCCCATTGGTAAATTCCTTCAAAACAAGGGTGAAGGCATACACCACCTGGCTTTTGCCGTGGAGGACATTCGCCAAAGCATGCAGGAAAAAGTTGACGCCGGTTTTACGCTTATAAACCCTGAACCCAAGGATGGTGCAGACAATAAAATAATTGCATTTTTACATCCAAAAAGTACGGGAGGTGTATTAACAGAAATGTGTCAAAATAAGAATTAATTTTATATTGTCTTAATTTATACTTTTTAGGTATAATTATATTATGTAATTCTTTTACAGTTGATTTTACAACGTTTTATTAGTTGTATTTAAAATTTATTTAATAAATTGGTTAATTATTAATTTTATTCCTATTAAAAACATCACCAGACCCACCACTTTATCCACTTTTTTCAGCCAGTTTTCACGAATATATTTTTTGAGTTTTGAGGCACCGGCGGCAACCCCCACTTCGGTCGCAAAAACGGTGGTGATGGCACCAGCAGCAAAGGTTATTTTCTGTGCGGTTTCATAGGAAGCCGCGGGCGGCATGCTGTACAGGCCCAGCCACCAGGCTGCATTTGCCGGATTTAGCAGGTTGATAATAAAGGGTTTCACAAAAAAATCGCGGGCAGATTTTAACCCTGTTACATCCGGGGGCTGGGTGGTTTTTCTTTTTTTAAACCACATGCTTAATCCCATTAACAAAAGCAGGCTACCCCCGATGAAGGCTATGGATTGCTCGTGTTGCTTCAAAAACAAGGAAATGCCGGAGGTGAACCCAATGGCAAGGCTTACAAAAATGATATCGCCGCTTATAACACCTGAAGCAATAATCACTCCTTTGCGCGTGCCGTGCTGAATTCCGGCCTGAATAAGCATAAAAAAGATTACACCAAGCAGTATGCTCATCATAAAACCGGCAAGCATGCCGTAAAACAGAGGCCCTGCCCAATACATATTAGAACGGTTTCAGGTGCAAGACGAGCTCGCTCTGACGATCGCGGATCCAGAATTGTTTGCGGGTGAGGCGGATGATCTCATAAATCTTGCGGGTGTTGTTATCGTAGTCTATAACGAGGTCTTTATCATTGGTCATGGTACCCCAAATGCCGTTTGATTTGGATGAATCGAGGGTTTCAATTACCGAGTAATTGCGTGTCAATTCCAAAACCATATCCTTGTAGGAATCTGTTACTTCACGCTGGTTTTTTTCGGCGTAGGCCACTACCCATTTACCTTCTATCCTTTCCTTGCGGGTCCAAACGGAAACATAAGGGCCATCTTTATATTTTTTGCAGGCAGAAAATGACAGTAAAGAAAGAAAAACGAGGGCGAGGATTTTATTCATGGTATGCAAATTTCGATTTTTTATTTGATTAATGGTTAAAAGAGAAAATTCCTTACAAGCTCAAACGGATCATTTAGGTCAAGGCTCATGCGCAAAGAGGCGTATTCATACCACTTTCTGCCGGGATTGAGTGCTTTGAAATCCGAGAATGTTGTG
Organism: Flavobacteriales bacterium; assembly: GCA_947487055.1. GTDB lineage: Bacteria > Bacteroidota > Bacteroidia > NS11-12g > UBA955 > RGEC01. The sequence continues at coordinate 21,177 of CANKVN010000019.1, read as the reverse complement.
CTGTAGAAAAGGGGCAGATTAGCCTCGAAGTTTGATGCTTTGCCCAAACGGGTGGAAAAGGTAATTCCGCCGGCGTACAATATTTTTTCAGAGAGTGGAATATTGGGAACATAGGCAGCATCAAAATAAAGCTGCAGCGGCAAGAATGGCACAATATGCGTGTTCAGATTAACCCCTGTAACCCATTTGTCTGTATTGAGGTTGGGAAACATTCTAATGCCATTTACCCCACTCACCAGCATCTGGCTCCAAATTCCATTGCCTGTGCCAAAACCGGCACTTCTGGCTACAGCCATGTGGCTAAAATTAGGATCGTTGGGACTAAATTGTGGTGCGCTTATCGGCAGCACAAAATTGCCAACACCTTGATTGCCGCGGTAATTGTGCAGCATTCCGGACCAGTACCATTTGCCCCTGAAGCCAATGTTTCTTTTGGATTTGTTGGGATACGGAATGTAGATTTCTGAAGTGGCGTTGGCCATTAAGAATTTGCCATAGAACGGTCCGAATTGTGGTCCAAATTGTGTTTTGGAGCCAAACAGCCCATTGCCACCGCCCATGATATCCAGCCGGGTATTAAAAGGCAGCAGTTTTTTATTGGATTCTCTTATCCATGAAATCCTTGCCACATCGGTTTCCCATTGCGTGGTTGCCCAGCTGACAGCAGTCAATGAATACGGTACATCAAGTCTGACGTGTGTCAGTTCTGTTTCCAGCCTGCTGGATACCCAGGGGTTTGATACCCGGAAATACTGCTTTACCTTGAATGCCCAGCGGTTGTAAATGGACAGTTCAGGATATGCATACAAGGGCTTAAAACTGAAGCGGCGCAGGTTTAATCCTATCTCGGTGAGTGCTAAAGGCCCGCCACGGTGAAAAATATTTCTACGCAGTCCTGCAAAACCCAGGAGTTCTTTTGATTTTACCCCATACAGCGGGGCTACCCAATATTCCCAGTTTCGGCGGGGAAAGGTGAGGTTACTGACGATAATTCCCGGTGTGTAACCATCATATTTATTCCAGGTAAACAGCCACGGAAGCCACCATTGGCGGTTCTCACCCCGCACGTAAGGGCCGGGCTTTCCGATGGTCAATTTCCCCCATGTTCGCAGTATTCCGGTGGTTCGGGCATCGTTGTTGGCTATATTGGATTCCGGCAAATAGCCCGATGCGTTCAGCACCACTTCCTGCATTTTACCCGACAGTTCTATGGTGGTGTCGGAGTGCAACCACATCATTTCTTTTTTGGTTCCATAGCGCCATTGCAGCTTAAACGGAAGGTCGTACGTTGATTTGTTACTAACCTGAACACGGAACCCGCGTTTGGTTTTGTGGATTGCGGTGATGGCTACATCCGGTGCAGGCCCCGACATCAATCCCTGAAAAAACCAACCAAGTTTTTTGCCGCTTACCGATTCAAAAACAGTTTGCAAATCGCCCGGCAGTGGATGCCTGTATTGCCATTGCCTGAAATAGGTGTGCATGCAACTGTCCATAACAGAGCGGCCCAGGTATTCCTGTAAATACAAAAACCGCTGCGGATTGATGGCATAAACAATGGCTCCATAATTTACACCGGTATATTTACGGCTGTGCAAATGACCACACTGAAACTGCCCGACATCGTGGGTAATTCGGAATGCCGCATATCCATTGTCAGAATTCAGGGCGTCGCCCGGGGCATATTCCCCGGCTCCTTTGCCTTCGGCCTGCTGCTGGTAGAAGGTGTTAATGCTTTCATCCATCCAGGGATGTTCGCGTTCCTGAGAGCCCAACATGCCCTGAAACCAGTTGTGACCCACTTCGTGAATGATGGTTCCTTCGGAGGCGTCGGCACAAATGGTAATCATGGGATACTCCATGCCTCCAGCGCCCTGGAGCGGACCAATCACGACCGTGCAATAACGGTAAGGATAAGCGCCTACGCGGGTTGAATAATATTTCAGCGCTTTGTCTATGGCTGCCAACATGGCGTCGCCCTGTGAGGTTTTATTGGTAAATTTTCTGATGCCTTTATTTTTGGATGAATCGGCACCATAGAAAGCGTAGGTGGTTACCTCGTTGCCATTTGGCAACATGGATTTGCCTTTGGCCACTTTGAAATCCGGAGCCGTGAACCAGGCAAAGTCGCTCACCTGTTTTTGCTCAAAAACCAAGGTTTTGCGGCCATCGCGGACGGGCATGATTTTATTTTGCGCCAGAGAATCCAGCCAGGCAAGCTCTTCGGGATTTTGCAGCTCGCCGGTAGCCGCCACACGCCAATCGGCAGGCAGATCAAGGGTTACGGCATAATCGCCGAATTCGCTGTAATATTCTCCTTGCTCTGCATAAGGCATGGCATTCCATCCATTTACATCATACACTGCAGGCTTTGGATACCATTGGGTAATGGAAAGCAAGTCTTTGTTGAAGCCCATGCGGCTAAAAAGCCAGGGTATTTTAACCCTAAAAGGGGTATAAATGGTGGTTTGCTCGCCTGATTTTAATGGTTTTGGGAGCTTTAAGGTAACGATATCCGGATTTTGAGGATCTTCCTCCCAGGCAGCCTTTACCCCATCCACCGTAAAATCAAGGCTATCCAATTTACCGGATTCTTTATCCGTGAGGTGATAAAACAATTTGTTTCCATTGATGACGGCTTCTTTCCCATAGGCTGTGTGTCTGCCCGAAAATGCGTTTGGCCAAACATGGAAAGGAATGGAATTTAGTTCGTCAGGACTGTTGTTGGTATAAAGAATGACCTGGTTGCAGTGCAGTATGTTGCTGTTTTCATCTATCTTTACCTCAATGCGGTGGTCTACCCTTTGTTGCCAGGAAGTTTGTGCGGGTTTTTTTACGGTTTGCGCCTGCAACAGTGAAGCTGACGCACATAACAAAAGAATGATAAAGTTCTTTGCGGATAGGCTATTGAATGGCATTGTATACAAACTGTGCAAAAATATAAGGCCTATCTGATAACCAAACAGGTTTTTCGACCAACCGACTGATTATTTTTGACGGCGATGGGATTTTTTCCAAATGACTGGGACGATGAGGAGCAAGACGACTTCAAAGGTAACGTGGAGGAGTTGGTGCGCGAATTTGAAACCAACAAGGAGGCGAATTTTAGTCCACGGGAATTGCTGGAGATTTTTAAATTTTACTCCTACAACCAACTGATGTCCACTGATTCCGCCAAGGGATTCATGCACATGAAAACGGTTTTGGAGCAAGGGATTGATCAGTTTCCTTATATTCCTGTGTTTGCCATACACATGGCAGAGGTGCTGATGAGGGAAAAAAGCTACCGTATGGCCCGGCGATATATATCCAAGGCCAAAGAATACAGTTCATTTGAGCCAGCCTTGTTTTTTGTTGAAGCCGCTATTTACGGACTGGAAGGCCGAAAGGAAAAGGCACTGGAAACCATGAAAGAAGGCATGGAACTTGCCGGCGAAGACGATCAGGCGCTGGAAGATTTTCTGGAACTGCTCATCCACTACAACCAGTTTGAGCTTGCGTTGCCTGTTCTGGATCGCTGCCTGGATTTGGATGCAGATGTAAACTACATCGTTGAAAAATGGCTTGGGCAGATGAACGACAAACAAATCATCCGCAGCCTATTGCCAATGCTGGAGCGGATGGTTGACAAAGACCCATACTCAGAAGAAGCCTGGTATTTGCTGGCCAATGCCTCTTCGGATATGGAAGATTACGAAAAGGCCATCACCGCCTATGATTTTGCGGTTACCATCAACGAAAACTTTCTGGAAGCATGGGTTGGTTATCTTGAAGCGTTGTATGAGCAAGAGAATTACAACACATTCATCAAACACTACGAAGAGCAGGCCCTGCGTTTTCATCCTGGTGCATTTGAAGAATTAAAAGGCCTGCTGGCCTGGAGCCATTACGAGATAGGAAAAATTAAAGAAGCGCGTGCGTTGTATCACGAAGTGCTGAAAAAAAGTCCTGAAGACAGCGAAAGCTGGTATAGCATGGGCCTTACCTGGCATTATGAACAGGAATACGGCAAAGCCATTCCTTACCTGGAAAAGGCTTATGGGTTGAATTCTGTGGAGGCTGATTATGGGGTTGTATTGGCGGCCGCCTATTTTGGAAATGGCAATGCTGATAAGTGGGAGCCTTTGTATGAAGTGCTATCAGAAGAATTTCCAACCGAAGAAGAGGTATGGCTGGACTGGTGCGTGGCATTGCATGAAACCGGACAAAGTGACAAGGCCATAACCATTACCCAGGAAGGCATTAAACACAATCCGGGCAATACCAAGTTGCTTTACCGCATGGCGGCATTGTGCTACTTAACCGGGCAGCAGGCAGCCGCAATTTATTTACTTGAAACTGCATTATCTATAAATGCCGAAGAGCATGCACAAATGTTTATTTTTGCACCGGAATTGAAGAAAGCCGGCAGCCTATTACGCCTGATAGCGCGGTTTACCAATCCCGGATTACAAACATGAACCAAGAATTATTCAACCTTTCCCAACTTCCTGAGCGGTCTCTAAAGCCCCGCGAAAGCGGCATTACCATGGTTATGGACAAAGGATTAAGCCTGAAAGAGGCCGAAGACTTTATTGCCAACAACAGCACTTATACCGACATTGTAAAGCTTGGCTTTGGAACCAGTTTTGCGACACCAAAATTGCTGGAAAAAATCAAATTGTACCAATCAGCGGACATTCCTGTATACTTTGGCGGAACCTTGTTTGAAGCGTATGTAATCCGCAATCAGTTTGAGGATTACCTGCGTTTGCTGGACAAAACAGGCATAACCTACGCCGAAGTGAGTGATGGCAGCATAGAAATGCACCACGACACCAAATGCGAATACATCCGCAAACTGGCCACACGGGCTACCGTTCTTAGTGAGGTGGGCAGCAAGGATGCAGAAAAAATAATTCCCCCTTACGAGTGGATTGAGCAAATGGAAAGCGAAATCAGTGCCGGAGTGTGGAAGGTTATTGCCGAAGCGCGCGAAAGTGGAACCGTTGGCATTTTCCGGGGTACCGGTGAAGTTCGCAGCGGATTGGTTGCAGAGATTATCAGAAAAATTCCCCTGGATAAAATCTTGTGGGAAGCGCCATTAAAATCGCAGCAAGTATGGTTTATTAAACTTTACGGAGCCAATGTAAATTTGGGTAATATAGCCCCAAATGAATTGATTGCATTGGAAACCCTGAGGCTGGGTTTGCGGGGAGACAGTTTCTTTTTCTACCTCGATCAGCAATAAACAACAAAGGCCTCTTCAGAGGCCTTTGTTGTTTATATAACAATTGGTTAAATAATCTTACTTAAACTTATTGATGAGTTCCAGAATCTGGTTTTTATCGTGGTAACCGATGGCATTTGCCACCACCTGACCCTTCTTAAAGAATATCAGGGTAGGGTAACCTTCCAGGTTGTACCGGCCGCTAATTTCTGGCTGCACTTCCGCATCGATGCTTAAAACGGTAACAACATCTTTTTTCTCTTCTTTCACCTGCTCCACAAATGGCGCCATGCGTTTGCAGGGTCCACACCAAACCGCATAAAAATCCACCATTACCAATTTATTGCCGCCAATAAGGCTGTCAAATTTCTTCACCGGTATGGTACCATTTTCAGGCTTTTCAGATACAGGCTCCCTTAGCTCAACGCCTTCATCTTCGGTTACTTCGGGCTTGCCTTGGCAGGCATACAATGCATACGAACCGGCAAATACCAGCAGCGTAAACAGCAAACGGAAAAAGTTCTTTTTCATAAGAATGACAAATTTACAATCCATAATGCAATAATTTTGCCAATATATGTCAGCAGCCCCTTTATTATCTGTTGTGATTCCGGTTTACAATGAAGAAATGAACATTGGCAAACTGCACACGCGGCTTTGCAACACCTTAAATCCACTGGAAATAACCTGGGAAGTGGTATACATAAACGATGGTTCCAAAGACCGCTCCATGGCCATTCTGCGCGGCATGGCGGAAGATGACAGCCATGTCCGGTTTATTGATTTTTCCAGAAATTTTGGACATCAGCTGGCCATCACGGCCGGCATTGATTTTGCCAAAGGCGAATGGATTGTGGTGATGGATGGCGATGGGCAAGACCCGCCGGAATTGTTGCCTGAGCTGCTGGCCAAGGCCCAGGAAGGTTTTGAGGTTGTTTATGCCAGAAGGCGCAAACGCGAAGGTGAAAATTTCCTCAAAAAACTCACAGCACGCATGTTTTACCGCCTGCTGGCCAAAATTACCAATATTGAAATACCGGTAGATACCGGTGATTTTCGCATTATCCACCGTAAAATTCAGCGTATCCTGAAACAAATGCCCGAGCAGCATAAGTATATCCGCGGGCAGATCAGCTGGATTGGTTTTAACCAAACCTACCTTGAATACGACCGCGAAGAGCGCATGGGAGGCACCACCAAATTCACCTACAGCAAAATGATTCGTTTTGCGCTGGACGGCATCAGCAGTTTCAGTACCTGGCCCTTGAAAGTGGCTACTGTTACCGGTTTTGCGGTTTCTGCCGTGGCATTCGGGCTCATCATTTACAGCCTTTACCAGAAATTTTTCGGAACCACAGAACCTGGCTGGACAAGCCTGCACATTTCGGTATTGTTTATTGGCGGCATACAGCTTATTGGTATCGGCATGCTGGGAGAATACCTGGGGCGTGTGAGTGACAACGTTAAAAACAGACCCCATTACATCGTAAGGGATAGCAACATTCCGGATGCGGAGCATTAAACCCATTTACTGGTTTTGGCTAGGCTGGCTTTTGCTGGGCTGGTACCTCGGGCACTTCGGCAGCTTGCCAAAAGGGCCTGAAAGTGTGCACCAGGGCGCACAAAGCGACCGGGCATGTGTAGCATGGAATTATTACCATGAGAGCATGAATTTCTTTCAGCCCAGGGTTTCCGAAGACCGGCAATCCGATGGCATTGCAGGCATGGAATTTCCCGCCATTCCATACACAGCGGCTCTATGTTATAAAATATTTGGGCCTCACGAAATCATTTACCGCCTCATCCTTTACCTGCTGGTATCGCTTGGTGTTTTTTACGCCTGGAAGATTACAGGATTTTTTATCCAAAAATCCACGCACAGGCTGCTGGTTTTGCTGGGTTGGTATTGTTCGCCCATCCTGGTTTTTTACACCGCCAATTTCCTGCCCGATCCTGCGGCAATGGCCTTTGTGCTTATCTCCTGGTTTCACTTGCTGCGCTGTGCTTATGGCGTGGAGCCCGGTAAAAACTTACGGCTTTTCGCCTTGTTTATCACCCTGGCAGGGCTGCTAAAAGTTTCTTTTCTGCTGTACCTCATTGCCGGATTTTTGCTATTTGCACTTTGGCCGCTTTTTGGCGAAAACCAGGTGCTGCAATTGCGGCTGACATGGAGGGGCGCGGTTTGGTTTATCCTGCCGGTTATTCCAGTTGGGGCATGGTATACTTATGCCAACCAACTGACCCAAAAAACATCCAACATGCACTTTCTTCAGCGCAGCAATCCCGCCGAAAGCATTGGGGCATTTTTTCAGAATTCTCAGTCTGCACTCAACAATTGGCAGGAAAGCCTGTACAGACCGGGTTTCATCTATGTTTTTTTACTGTTTCTTACTTTCCTGCTTCTGTTCAGGATGAAACAGGCACTGCTTCCCGGCCTTTCCGCAGCCCTAATGCTACTGGGTTTTGGCGGAATATGGATATTGTTTAACAAACAGTTTTTATACCATGATTATTACTTCATTCTGGCATTTCCGGCCTTGTTATTTGGCTGGATTTTCATTCAGCAACTGTTTTTAGAGCATCGCGGGATTTTTATTGGGCTCATTCCTGTGGTTGTGCTCATCGCTTTTTGGATCATTCCTTTCAGCAATGCAGGTCACGCGGCCAAGATGATGAACCGCCGTTATCAGGATGGCGATTTTTACCACCAGAATGCTTTTGACGGCGCCACCGATCTGGTTAAGCACGCAGACACACTTACACGTATCATTCCGGATGGCGAAAGGGTGTTCTACGCTTTCGATGTTACGCCCAACACGGCACTGTACTTGCTAAAAAAGCGTGGTGTGCGCATCAGCAAGGATTTTGGGCCTGAGATAACCGCAGATATTTTGTCTAAATCCAGGGCACGATACCTCGTACTGAACGACAGTGCATTGTGGTTTAGCCGCTATGAACCTGTTTTGAAAACCGGTGCCAAATGGTTGTATCACCAGGATTTGGTATGGGTATACCGCCTTCCGTAATCACAGACCAAAAACCTTGGGCTGGCCACCATCCTCGGCTGCATATCGGCCATATTTTTCCGGATCAACCAGCGGTGCTTGGGGCTTACTAAGGTAATGGCCGATATTGTGGTAAATCTTTCCATTGGTGGCAAGGTACCCTTTTATCAGGATTGGCGTCATGCTTCCACCATTGGCCAAGGCTTTCATCATGTCTTCCCGCATTATTGCAGCATAGTAATTACCGGTTTTGTTGATTCCCCGCACCGGATTTAGCACGCCCACCTTGGCACCAATGTCTTTGGCAGCAGTTTCGTCCAGGGTTGCAATCATTCCATTTCCAAAATGGAAAACAAAAAGGCCATAGGATTCATCTTCGGCTGCAACCGTCGACCATGTTGAATCTACCGTTAATGTTGTGTCTGTCTTGGATTCTGCATCGGCCTGTTGGGCAAAACTGCAATAGGGAATGCAAAAAAGCAGGCACGATAAAAGAAAAATAAACCGGGGATAGCTGCTGAACGAGGGAGAAAAATGTTGTTTTTTCATGGTTTGAATATTGAATTATTAACCGCTTCTGCCGGAAACCAAAAAGAATGATAACAGTGGAAGCTGGTAATGTTCAAACCATATTGTTTTCATAACTAAAAGACCGGGAAAATATTTTACACGCCGGTATAATATTCTGTTTTTTCGGTAGTGTGGCTGCGCAAAACATCCAGGCTCATGAGGTTAACCACTATCCTGGAGGCCCTGCGGCGGCTAATGTTGAACATTTTACAAATCTGCATCAAGGTTATCCGCTCATTGGCGGAAAGGTAGCCGAGTATTCCTTTTTCGATGTGTCCAAATTCAATGCTAACCGGGGTTTGCTGTTGTTTTCTTCTTAAAAAATCCACCGTGGTTTTGCTGGCAAGCAAGCTTTTGTCGTAAACCCGCACATATACCCACCAGTCGCCTAGTTCGTCTTTGGCGTAATAGGGTTTATCGGAACCATCGGGAACCAGAACTTCCAGCACGGTTTTGCCTTCCACGGTATGTTCCCGGATATCTATGTCTATTTCGGGTCGGCAGTAAAACCGGGCGGCCATATCCAGCATGTATTTCTCATCTTCGCTGCGCACCCCGCAAATGCTTTTATTGTCTCTTACACCCATTAAGAGCACGCCCCCTTTGGTGTTGGCAAAACTCACCATGGTTTTGGCAATTTTGGCAGCGCTGCTCACCGATTGTTTGTAATCAAGGGACACCCCTTCACCGTCCTGGAGGTATTTCTTGATTAGCGCAATCATGCCGGCAAATAGGTTCGATAGCTAAACTGGCTTTCCTGCAGCACCTCATTGGCCACATCCAAAATATCTTCGGCGGTGACTGCTGCAATGCGCGCCATCACTTCTTCCAGGGATTCGGCCCTGCCATGCCTTAAAATGCCTTTACCAATATGCACCAGCAAGCTGCTGCGGTTTTCTTCTGCCATGACCAACTGGCCCTGAAACTGTTTTTTGGCAGAAGATAGCTGCACAACTCCCAGTTTCTGCTCGCGCAATTTTTTAAGTTCCTTCAAAATAAGCGAGGTGCTTTTTTGCACAAACTTCGGATCACAACTAAGGTAGCAATGAAACAAACCTGCATCACTAAACGATTGATACCCGCTCTCAATATGATACGTATAGCCATATTTTTCGCGTATGGCGAGGTTTAGCCTACTATTTAGACCTGGACCACCAAGAAGGTTATTTAAGAGCAGCAGAGGCCATCTTTTGGCGTGATTTTCAGGATATGCGGGTATACCCATGATGGTATAGGCGCTGGTAAAATCGGTTTCTTCGGTAATACTGCTTGGCTCGTAGCTAAACGTCGATTTTGCATGTATCAAACCATTGCTGCCGGCAGGGATGGCATTGGCATAATGCTCGGCAACGGCTAAGGCTTTGGCGGCCGTAACATTTCCCACCACCACAAACACCATGTTATTGGCTACGTAGTGCTTGCCGGTAAAATCAAGAATGTCTTTTCTGGAAATGTTTTTTAGCGAATCCACAGTTCCCAGGATGTTGTGTGCCAGCGGATGACTGGTAAATACCTGCTCCTGAAATTCATCAAAAATATTCTCTTCGGGCGTATCAAGGTACATGTTTATTTCATCCGCGATTACCTTTTTCTCTTTTTCCAGTTCGGCTAGTGGAATGCTGCTGCTGAAGGTTATGTCGGTGAGGATATCCACTGCCCTTGCCAGGTATTTTGATTGAACGGATGCATAAATTGCGGTAAGTTCCTTGGTGGTAAAGGCATTCATTTCCCCGCCAATAACCTCAAGATAATTCAGCACATGCACGGTTTTACGCTTTTGTGTTCCTTTAAATAGCATGTGTTCCAGGCAGTGTGCAAGGCCCGGATTTTCGCCATCGTTTCGGCTGCCGGCGTGGATGACATAGCCACAATGAACCAACCGGGTTCCTTTAACCTGCTTGTGGGCAAGCCGCATTCCATTGGAAAGCGTGTATAATTGATAATCGGGTTGGGCCATGATTACAAAGGTAGTACGAATATCAGAAAGGCCTATAAAAGCGTCATGCCGGCAAATGCCGGCATGACTAATCAAAAAGACTAAATAAGGTTATTTCACCATCAGCTTATCGCTGAATATGCCTTTGGCTGTTTGAACACTAACCATGTAAACACCTGCAGGGAGGTTGAAGTTCATTTCGGCTTGTTTTGAAGCAGGATTTACCTGCAGCACCATTTTACCATCAATACCATAAACATGGATAGCGGTAATTTGCTCACTGGCAGCAAAACGAACCTTGTTTGCAGCAGGGTTAGGATACATGCTGATATTGCCTTTGGAGAGGGTTTTCACTGAGGACGCTTCATTATCCTTGATAATCAATGTTAATAATGAATCCTTTCCTTCGGCAGCCGGACCCACAATATTTCTAATTCCAAAAATGATTGTTTGTTCGCCATCAGAAACATTGTCATCGCTGATGTTGGCTTTGCCAGAGAAATAGCTGTTGTTTTTCAGTACTCCAAAAACCTGACCCGCGAAATCATAATCCCTGGGTGAAGTTGCAGTACCACCTACCACCTTCACATCAAACGAGAAATTCTCATCTGTTGGCAGCACTTCCAACTCATACCTGAAGCTGTCGGCCAGTTCGGTGATGGTATCGCGGGTTTTCAGGAAGTTGATTTTGGGCAGGGTTGCAGCGGTAATGTCGGCAAGGCTCCTGGGGGTTAATGCATAACGGGCATTGAAAGGCGAAGCGTTGTCGAATTGAAGACATACGCCGTTAATATTTAAGTATCCTTTTGGCGCTGTGGTTCCATCCAGGTCTGTTTCAGCATCCACGTTCAAGGTATCAACCGTTCCGTCTGTATACTGAATACGCACATATTTGAAACCATTGGCAGCCAGGGCAGTGGTTGGCCATTCCGCAGGGTCTACCAGTTTAACGCGGCGCACTTGCACCAATTTGCTTTCAATGCTTTCGGCCATGTCTTTCACAACAGCCGCAGCAGGTAGGGTACGGTTATTTGCAACGAAGATGATGGTGTCAATAAAATCCATTTGAGCAGTGCCCCAGAACTGTCTTACGGTTCCCTGAACAATCACTGAGTCGCCAATTTTTGGCGCATAGGAGAAGTTGCGGTTGTTGGCAAATACAGCTATTCCACCGGTATTGTCATGAATTACAAAATTCAAACCGGGAGTAGCCCTAAGGTTTCCGGTAAGCACTGTACCTGCTACGCGGCATTTCACATTCAGTGAATCTGCGGTGAGGTTGGTGTTGTTTTGGGTATTTATTTTGGCAATTTGGTAGAAAGGCAGGTCGTCGTTGTTGATGATGATCACAAATGTATCTGGTTTCAGAACCTTGGTATTGGAGAGGTTTTCCAGCACGAAGATTGCTGACTCTCTTGGCTCATAAACATTGTCGTTTAGGATAGGCACAGTAAACGTAATGGTATCCGGGGTAAACTCATCGATGGTGGTGATTTTGGCCGAACCAAAGGTATAATCAGTGCCGTCTGTGGCCGTAGAACTGCTACTTAGGTCCCTAAGGGTGAAGTCTGCAGTAGCGTCCGAGCGGGAATCAACCACAACCCTAATGATGGCCTGAGGGTCTCTTTCATTAACAGTAAAGGATGTTTGAGCAAATTTGATTTTTGCAGGACCGTCATTATCGGTCATGACAAGGGTAAACAATGAATCTGCAAGTGTTGCTGCACCCGTAATTTGCCTTACGCAAAGGATGATGGTATCGTTGGGATCAGCTATAAATTCGTCAATAATTTTTGAGAAGATGGTAATGCTGTCTGGACCGGTTGTTTTACCAATGTTGAAAACCGAATCGGTACCGCTTACCCCGAGGGCAAATTCGCCAGGGATAAGGGTACTATCGCCCCTGTATTTGACAAACAAACGGATTTTGCTGCTGGTGGCAACTGCCTTATCCATTTTTATTTTAACGCCAATTTTAGAGGCATTTTCTTTTACGATGACTGCCTTAGGGCCCAACACCAGGTTAGGAATATCATCATCTTTGATGTTAAGGGTATGGGCGACTTCTGTTCCAATAACACAGTTGGAAGCCTGATCCAGACGAACAACAACAGATTCGGTATTTTCAGATGCGTTGTCGTTAATCAGGGTAATTTTGGTGGTGTCTGATTTCTGGGCACCTGGCGCAAACGTAATGGTTTTAGGTTCGGTGAGCGTATAATCGGTGTTTTTTACAGCGTCTCCCCCTGCAAGTGTTAAGCGCACGGATTGACTGGCGTCGTTGCTGTATTTGCGCACAACATAAATTTCTGCCGTGCCGGCATTTTCAGTGGTTGTAGAGGTTCTCGACCAAAACTCGATCATGGGCGGAGTAAGTGCAGCATCATCCAAACCAAGGCCGACTGCGGTAAGTCCACCTTTGGGATTTACCGTATTTTTACTGTTTGGACCCCAAACGCCGTCCGCATCCGTATTGGCATAAATTTCCGTGCCCGTTTTAAAATCATAATTAATTATACGACGAACACCATTGGCATTGGTGTTGGGCATCAGGGCACCCCAGTTGCCGGTTTTACCATTAACGCTATCGGTATAGTACTGAACAGTGCTGGTTACGGTGATGCCTTCAGATTCTGCATAGGTTAATGCCAATGGGCGGTCTACACCCACAACATCATCATACAAGGCCACAAAATTTCTGGATTTGGCCATACTTTTACCCCATACTCCGGTGCAAAAACTATCGCCGGTATTGGAAGTGGCAGAAAATGCCAGTACGCGGATAGAATCTGAACAATACATTCGGTGTGTGGTAGGGCCTGTTCCACCGCGAGCTGTGATGCCGAGGTAAACGTGTTTTCCTGCAGAAAAGCGGGTATTGGATGTATAAACAAAACCAAACCAACCTTCATAACTTCCAGTTTTGTCGGTGTAAAACGTATCAATCGCACCGTTGGCGGTCCAGTTTACTGTACCACCATTGTTGTATTTGAAACCATTGGTATCCACCATCATTGCATTGCCGGCACCTGTAAAATCAGCGGTAGAAGCAAAATCAGTAGAAACCATGCCCCGGGTTGAATACTGATACATGGTACTGGGAGTCAATCCCAAAATTTTAACCCTGGCTACAACAGGCAAGCGGGTAGTGGATCCTGAAGCCATGTATTTCGGCACAATAACTCCGGATACATTGGATGAAGAATACTGCGCCGAAAGCTGCAAGGCTATGGACAGCAACATCAAAATGGTAATTTTTTTCATGATGGTATGAAGATGGGCAAATTTATTAAAAAATACCTTTAATCCCAACTTTATTCCTTGGCATAAGCAATGGTCAGTACATCAACGGATTGCACGTTTGCCTTTAGCAAAACCGAGATGCAGGATTCCAGTGTTGCACCGGTTGTTACCACATCGTCTACCACCGCAATTGTCTTTCCTGAGAATCTTTCCGGGTTTTTCAAAGCAAAGACACTGTCCACATTTTGCCACCGGTCCCAGCGGCTTTTTTTGGTCTGGGTTTCGGTAAAGTGGCGGCGCAACAGCGCATTGGGAATCTGTTTAATTCCGAGCCGCCCCGCCAATCCCTCAGCAAACACCTCACTTTGGTTGTAACCGCGCTGGCGCAGCTTGGCCGGATGCAAAGGAACCGGCAGCAGTATTTCCGGCAGCACAAACCCCGAGGCCAAAAGCTCTGAGGCATAATAGTGGCCTATTGCCTCGGCTAAACCAGTGTTGTCGCGGTATTTTATCTGGTGCAACAACTCCTGAACCACGCCACCGCTGCGAAATGTGAGAAAACTACCCGCCTGCCTAATAGGGACGCGGCCCCTGAAAGCCTGATGAACCGGATTTTCGACAAATGAAATAAACCTTGCCCTCGGAAGGATGGATATGCAGAAAGCACAAAGGCCCTGTTCCGATTTGACCAGGGCTGCCTTGCAAAGCGCACATACATGCGGATAAAACAACCGCTGTATCTCCTGTCCGAGTCCGCTAACCGACAACATTTTAGCGAATATATTCTATCATGATAAAAAATACAAATTGGTCAGCTTTTTTTAACGGAACTTTGCAGCAGAAACATGGCAAACAGAGATATACCCAAACAACGCCTGAACATGGCTGGATTGCGCAAATCCATGCGGCTGTTTGGTTTTATGAAAACGGCAGACCGCTGGTTGCTGGCACTGGGAACCTTATTTTTGGCCATAACAGCCGGAACAGCACTGCTATTCCCAGAATTGCTTGGGAATATGGTCGATTCCTACTCCGATATAAACAAACTTCAAAAAACGGCCACTGCATTTTTATACCTGTTTTTGGCACAGGCTGTATTCTCCTTTCTGCGCATTGGGCTGTATGTGCGTGTTGCTGAAAACCTTACCGCCGGACTGAGAAACAGGCTGTATCAGTCTGTGCTTCAGCAAAACATGGACTTCTTTCACCAGAACCGCATTGGGGATTTAATCAGTCGGTTTACCGCAGACATTGGTCAAATCCAGGACACCTTTACCAGTAACCTGGCCATGTTCTTGCGGCAGTTTATGGTCATCATCGGAGGGATTGCCTACTTGTTTTTTACCAGCAACACCCTTTCGCTGTATATGCTGGCCTCCGTGCCGGTGGTGGTGGTTATTTCCATGTTTTTTGGCCGTTTTATAAGAAAAATCGGAAAACAGGTGCAGGAACTCACGGGCAACAACAGCGTGATAGCAGAGGAAACCTTCACTGGAATTCAAAGCGTGAAAGCCTTTACCAACGAAACATTTGAAATGAGCCGCTATGGCAAAGACGTAGAAATCCTCCGGAAAAAGAGCATATACCGGGGCTTGCTGCGCGGGGCTTTCAGCAGTTTCATCATTGTTTGCCTGTTTGGCAGTATTGTTTGGCTCATTTTTATGGGATTGGGTATGGTGCGCAGTGGAGAAATGGCCCTGGGCGAGCTCATCAGCTTTATGTTTTTTACCGGATTTGTTGGTGGCAGCATTGGCGGTATGGCCGAGCAGTTTGTGCAAATACAAAAAACCCTGGGTGCGGTGGAGCGGGTGCTGGATTTGATAGACAAACCCGTAGAAACGAACGAAGCGCCCAACCTTGAAAACACCTTTTCAGGTGGTGTGCGGTTTGAGCATGTTGGTTTCTGCTATCCCGGCAGGCCTGATTACACCGTACTGGAAGACGTTTCATTCCAGATTGGGGCCGGAAAAACACTGGCCATTGTGGGGCCCAGCGGCGCCGGAAAAAGCACCATCATCAACCTGATGTACCGGTTCTATGAACCCATAAAAGGCAGTATTTACCTCGGCGATAAATCCATAGCCGAAGCCCATGTATACGACCTCAGAAGACAACTGGCGCTGGTTCCGCAGGAGATTATCCTCTTTGGCGGCAGCATCTATGACAATATTTTGTATGGCAACCCAAGCGCCGATAAGGAAGCCGTAATTTCATCAGCAAAACAGGCCAATGCCCATGAATTTATCAGTGCCTTCCCAGAAGGATACGAAACACTGGTAGGCGATCGGGGGATTAAGCTGAGCGGAGGCCAGCGGCAGCGGATTGCCATTGCCCGAGCCATATTGCGAAACCCCCAGTTGCTGATTCTGGATGAAGCCACCAGCAGCCTTGATTCTGAAAGTGAAGAACTGGTACAATCCGCATTAAAAACGCTGATGAAAGACCGAACCAGCATTGTGATTGCGCACCGCCTCAGCACCATCCGCCATGCCGATACCATCCTTGTGCTGAAACAAGGCCGCATCATTGAACAAGGCAGCCACGAGGCCCTGATGGGGTTGGCCGATGGATACTACCGCAGCATGGTGGAAAGGCAGCAAGACCATACCGATTTTATCAACCACCAAGAAAACCCCTGACACCGTGTGGAATTCCCTGAAGCGGTTTGCCTGGTTCTGGCTGAAAAGCCCACAGCGTAAAATGTTGGGATTGAGCACTGTTTTCACCGACCTGAAAGGGTTGACGGAAATTGCCCTTTACCCAAAACCCAAGGGAACGGTCTGGATTTGTGTAGGCAATAAGAACCGTAATGAAGCACTCAAACGCCTGATTGTGTCGCTCAACGAAAATGCAGATGCGGATTTTGGCCTGTCTGTAGCCGATGCTGGCAGTGCGGATGCGGCAAGCCTCTACAGCTGGATACAAAAACACTGGACACGACCGCTGATATGGTCCGAAACGGAGGAGGCCTTTAGCCGGAGCAAGGTTTTTAACCGCGCCATTCGTCAGGCACCAGGCGACCTCGTTATGGTTTGCGATGCCGACATGACCGTTCCGCATGATCTGGAGCAACGGATTCGGCGCTTTATCAGGCCGCACAGTGCCTGGTTTCCGGTTTGCCAGTATCAGCTTCACCAAGACGATGAGGCGTGGAAATGGCTATCTGCCGGAACAGGTTTGCTGGCCATGCACAAAACCTGGCATTCCGGTGCAGGGTTGCTGGATGAAACCATTACGGAATGGGGCGGTGAAGACTGGGATTGGTTTTTCCGCTTTTACCGGACTGGGATTATGCCCATTCGCACCCGCGAAGCGGGACTTTACCACCACTGGCACGTTAGCTTAGCCCCAGATTCCTTCACAGCATTGTTCTGATTTAACCCTGCGATGCGGGTTTTGGTGCCATCACTTTCTTTCCTTCGGTTAGTCGAATGCTTTGGTCTTCGCCCCAATTCACATACTGACATCCAACCTGATTGTATAATTCACATAAACACCGCAACAATCCAACCCATTTAATCGTTAAATTTGAACTTCAAATCGGGTTTGCGACACTTCCTCTATATCGGTTTTTTGGTGTTTGCCTTTGCGGCATCTGCACAGCCCGGCAACGAGCAGCTGGCAAGGCAATACCTGGAAAATAAAGAATACGAAAAGGCCGCCGACCTTTACGAAGACCTCACACAAAAAAACCAAAGTGATTTGGGGCTGTACGACCAGTACCTCACCTGTTTGCTGATGAGCAAACAACAGGAAAAGGCCGAAAAACTGGTTAATAAACGCAAAAAGAAATTTCCGGAAATCATACAATACAGGGTAGACGAGGCCTACCTGATGGAAAAAAAGGGACAAGTACCCGAGGCTGAAAAATTGTATAAAAAAGTGGCCGACATGCCCAAAAATGAACTGCAGCCGTTTTATGCAACAGCAGAGGCATTCAGGCGTCGCAGCAAGTACCAGTGGGCCATTTACGTGTATGAACGCGGTGAGGAAATATTTGGTGGCGCAGCCGATTTTTCGTCCAGGCTGGCCCAGATATACCTTGAAACAGGCAACAAAGCCAAGGCGCTTGAGAAATATGTGCAGCTGGTGTTAACTTCCGGGCTGGCCTACGACCAAAGCAAACAACTGTTTGAGATGAACGTGACCGACAGTGCCGATTTCTCCCTCTTGCGCAGCATTCTGCTGCGGCAATTGCAAAAAGACCCAGACCGTTTTGAGCTGAATGATCTGCTGAAATGGACCTTTATCAAAACCAAGGACTGGCAAGCTGCATTTATGCAAACCAGGGCCCTGGATAAGCGCCTGAAGGAAAACGGCATGCGGTTAATTGAACTGGGTGAACTCTGCATGAGCAACGAAGCATGGGCCGCTGCAACACAGTGTTTCGCCTATGTAAAATCGCTGGGAGCCACTGGTGAATATTATAACCAGGCCGTGGCCGGATTGCTGGAAACACGGTTTCAGCAGATAAAAACAGAGGCAACCATTTCCACCATCACCTTGCAGACACTGGAAGGCGAAATGCTTCAGTTTCTGTTGGAATATGGCAACACGCCCCAAACCTGGCGCACCGCATCCCGCCTGGCTGAAGTGTATACGCAATACCTCCATCAACCAGATAAAGCGGTAGCATTGCTGGAAAAATTTTACCAAAGCCCGGGCATATCGGGCAAAATTCAGGCGCAGGCCAAACTTGCCCTTGGCGATGCGTATGTAACCGACAATGATGTATGGAGCAGCGAACTCCTGTTTGCACAGGTAGAAAAAGATTATCCCGAAGATCCGCTCGGGCAGGAAGCCAAATTCCGCCGAGCCCGTCTCAGTTATTACCGCGGCGACTATGACTGGGCCATGTTGCAGCTGGATGCATTGAAAGGCGCCACTACACAATTGATTTCCAACAATGCCATACGGCTGGCACTCACCATCAGCGAAAACCTGGGAATAGACAGCAATTACGATGCACTGGAGCGGTTTAGCAAAGCAGAATTGCTGCTGGCGCAGAACAGACTGGACGAGGCGGAGCATGAAATGGACAGCATTCCAAAGCTATACCCCGGCCATTCCCTTTCCGATGATATCCTTTTTCAAAAAGCTTTGATACGAGAGCAGCAACAGCGCTTTGCAGAAGCCGAAGAACTATACAACACCCTGGTGGTGGCATTTGCCCATGATATACTGGCAGACAACGCCTGGTTTAAGCTGGGGTTGCTGTATGAATATAAACTCAAAGACCCGGAAAAAGCCCGCAAGGCCTATGAAAAGATCATTCTGGATTTTCCCGGCAGTTTCTTCATACCCGATGCGCGGGTCCGGTTTAGGAAGCTGCGTGGGGACAAGATGGGGTCGTAGGGGTTTATAAATACAATTGTCTATTCGCTTTCTATAATTTTTGAAACTTCATTATGCAACGCATCAAGGTCGTTCTCAATGATTTGCCAGACTATCGAATAATCTACGCCCATGTAATCGTGAACAATCCTGTTTCTAAAACCGCGGATTCTGAACCAGTTAACTTGTGGGTATTAGTCCCACACTTCTTCAGCAAGGCTGTTTGATGCCTCACCAATAATTTCAAAATTGCGAATCACAGCATCGCTGGTCTTAGAATCATTTATAAAATTTTCAAAAGAATACCCGGCAGTGTAGGTTTTAATTTTTGTTATGGAATCCAGAATATCTCCGAGTAAAAGCTTGGAATCACGTTTAGACATAGCTTAATTCCTCTTCAATATGAGCAAGGTATTGGGATTTAACGCCCCTTTTTGAAACCAAATCTACCTTGATTTTCAAAAGTGTTTCTAATTCATTTGCCAGATCAATAAACTCAATCCCTATGGGTTTATAGAAGTCTACAAGAATGTCAATGTCGCTTTGTTCGTTCTGCTGGCCACGACTATAAGACCCAAACACTGCGATGGTGTTAAGCCCATACTTTTCAGAGAGCCTTTTTTTGTGCAGCGTTAAAATGTTTCTTATGTCAGAAAGGGAAGTCACATTACAAATATAGGATTGATGTGAATGAATTTCAAGCAGGCCTTACCTCTAATCATCGGCATTCTTTTCAGGTTGTTGTTGGAGTTTGTTTTGATAACCAATGTTTTGTCCCTGTTTTTTAATATTCCCTCCAAACCACGCACCCAATAGAATCACAGGTATTAATCCAAAAATAAACACCCAATACAAGGGTTTAAAATAATAGTCATAAAAGGGATTTCCAAAGCCGCCCATGTCATCAATTCCTTCCTAAACAAAACCTACCGAACTGCCTATTATTGTTCCGGTGAGTAAAATGATAAATCCATGCTTTATTCCTGTAATAAATTCATTTCTGCCTTTGATTAAAATTTCAATTCCGGCAAGCCGACCAAAGAAATAAGCCATGGCTATGAGTCCGAAAGCGCCAATTAATAAATGATACCAAAATTCAACATAAAAAATCCAGCAAATACATTTCATCAGGTTTTTATCCCAACTATAGGTAATCCAGGCAAAAAGCGCATAGGCAATGAATAGCCCCTTTAAAGCGGACTTTACCGCCAGTTGCTGCCCAATAAGTTTTGCGGTTTTGGGTTCCATTGTGTTCTATGGTATTTAAACAAGTTGTTAAAGTGGATTAATTCAACGGATTTTCATTCATAAATATTAAAATAGAGTCATTAATACTTATTTTTTTTGCCCACTCATGCCCCAAGTCTGAAACCACAATTAACTTAGCTTTATGCTTTTCGTTTTTATATTTATTCAGATCATTCCTTGCAGTATTTATATCAAATATGGGGTCCTTTTCTCCATGTATTAATAAAACAGGATATTTTCTATTAGCGTTAAGGCCGAAAATAAACTCTAATCCTATCATACCGCTGTGTGCCGATACAGAAGCTACTTTTTCAATGTTATTCTTTGCCAGAATATGACAGAAATAGGCCCCATTGCTCATTCCGGTAATGTGTATGTTTTTTTCATCAATAGTATAATGTGCCTGAATCTTTTTAATTAATAACTCAAAAAACCGCAAATCTTTTTTTATCTGTTGCTGATTTAAACCCCAACTTCCTTGTTGAGAATTAGGGTAAACAATGATGGCATTTATTTTTTCAGCTAAAACATTTAATTCAGAATATACAGGCATTAAATCCTTACTGTCTATTCCTAAACCGTGAAATGCAAAAATAATTTTATTGGGTGTTTGTAAATTTAACTTTTCCGAA
>CANKVN010000018.1 GCA_947487055.1 Flavobacteriales bacterium | reverse complement strand
CGTTAGCGGCAATTTCAACACACTAAGCTGAAACATGGAAAACATAAGACAAAGCAAGCTATTAAAATCAATACTCTTCATTCTATTTGTGTCAATCTTTCAGCCTTTTTTTGACATATTATTATTGCTTCAATATGGACCTGCTGCCAGTTGTTTGGACTGCTTTATACTTCAACAAACCTTTTATATTTCTTTGTTTTACATTGCTATACCGTTGATAATATTATATTTATTACTCAAAATAATAAATTGGAATTCATTAATAAAGTATGCATTAATTGGAATTCCATTTGCGGTATTATCATTTTACAAAGTAACTTTATTATTATTTCGTGATAGAATTGTTGCTTGGAGTACATTTACCGAAAAGGAAATGTTTAGTAGTGCATTAATAGCTAGTTTTCCAACATTGTTAATTCAAGTTGTGTTAATCACGAAGATACTGTATAAAATTAATCGTAAAGAAACAGCCTATAACAGCGGTTTAGCGCAATAGCTGGTTAATTTTTCTAAGCCGGAAACCGCTCAAAAGGAAAAATGTATATATTTACAACTAACTATAAAGTTGCCGCCACTGAGCTAAGCTGCAAAACGTTAGTGGCAAGTTTAAAACGACAACGATAAAAAATAATAAAAAAATGAAGACATTGACAAAGAAATTACAAGAAGCAATTACACCAGCAATGGCTTTGAAATTGCTAGAAGAAGGAAACAAGAGGTTTGTCAATAATTTAAAGGCAAATCGCAACCTTTTACAACAGGCTAATGAAACATCTGACGGACAACATCCATTCGCTGTGGTTTTAAGCTGCATAGATAGCAGAACTTCTGCTGAGCTTATTTTTGACCAAGGACTTGGTGACATTTTCAGTGTAAGAATTGCCGGGAATGTCATTAACGAAGATATATTAGGTAGCATGGAATTTGCCTGTAAATTGGCTGGTTCAAAAATAATAGTAGTTTTGGGCCACAGTAAGTGCGGGGCAGTAAAAGGAGCTTGCGACCATGCCGAAATGGGTAATTTAACTGCCTTGCTTGCAAAAATAAGACCAGCTGTAGATGACGAGTTAGAAACAAAAGATAATCGCACCTCTAAAAATGCCATTTTTGTAGAAAATGTGGCCGCCATTAATGTAAAAAGAACCGTAAAAGCTATTATGGAGAGAAGTACTATTCTTGAACACATGATAGAAAGCGGAGAAATTGGCATTATTGGAGGAATGCACGATTTAACCACAGGACAAGTTACTTACTATGCAGATACTACTTTCATTGTATGAAAAAGCAATGAAACATACTACCTTGCACAATTCAAATTGAATAAAAATGAGTAAAGTTTTAATTCCAACAGATTTTAGTGAGAACTCACTAAAACAACTTGACACTTTTATTCAAAACTATGAAGGAGAAGGTTTTGAATGTGTATTGATGTTTTCTGATTTCTTGAACGATTCAATTACAGACTTACTGTTTTATAGTCAGACAAAGTTTTTGAAAGAAAAAATGCCTAAGGAATTTGAAGCTATGTTTGAGGAAATCAAAGTAAAATATGCTGCAAAATGCAGAATAAACATTCTACCGTTTCATGGTTTTACAACTAATGCTTTCAAAAATTTTCTTGAAGGTAATGACATTTCTAACTGTTTTGTGCCTAAGAATCTTGAGTATAAAATTGGTGTAAATCCTAATAAATTCATCACTAAATCAAAATTAACAATAATATAAAATGAATAAATCAAAATTTCCAACTACCCCTATGGGGCGAATAAAATTATTTTTTACCTTTTTTGATTCTAGATGGGAGGACTTAACCAAAGAAAATTGGTTAAAGGTAATATACAAAGATTTCAGTGCTGGCTTAATCGTAGCAATGACAGCTATCCCAATGGCTATGGGTTTTGCTATGGCTATGGGTATGCGACCTGAACATGGCATTATAGCAGGTGCATTGGCGTGTGTAGTGGGTAGAACCTTTGGTGGTTCAAAATATCAAGTATATGGACCAACAGCGGCTTTTATTCCGGTTATTGCTGCCTTGATTGCAAAGTATAGTGACCCTGCAAATGGTGGAACTTTTGAACAAGCACATGGTTTCCTCGTATTGGTTTCTATTATTTCGGGAATCATTCTTATTGTTATGGGAATATATGGTGTAGGCAAATACGCTAAACTTGTTCCCAATTCAATTATTGTTGGGTTTACTGTGGGTATTGCTGTATCTATTGCTCTTACTAATTTTGAAGATATTTTAGGTATAGAAAATTTCAAGGAATTCCTTGGGCAAGATGAAGATATTCAAGGTGGTCTTTTGCATAATTTATACTTAGCTTTTAGCAATTTAGGTGTAATCAATATTTGGTCGGTTTTAATAGGTGTAATCACTTTTGTTTTAGCAAAATATCTGCTTAAAATATCTATTTATATACCAGGGCCAGTAATTGCGATGGGAACATCTACCTTATTAGCAGCTACTTTGCTGGCCGATAAAAAATTAATTTTGGTTCGAGATTTATTTGGTTCCATTCCTAACAATTTTTTTAAATTACAAATGCCATTGTTGCCTTCAATGAATGGAGGTGTAATGCTTGATATTGTATATTTCGTGGTTAGTATCGTATTCGTATCAGGCGTAGAAAGTGTTTTGTGTTCTTCGATGGCTGATAGATTAGCAAAAAATGATAGAACGCCATTTAATCCTGACAAAGAATTCTTTGGTCAAGGTTTAGTTCAGATCATTACACCATTGGTTCAAGGCTTTCCTTGCACAGGCGCTTTAGCAAGAACCGCTACAAGCATAAAAGCAGGGGCAACAACTCCGCTAGCGGGTTATTTCAAAGCCATTCTAAAATTATCAATGGCTTATTTTTTAGCTCAATATTTGGAGTTAATTCCTATGGCTTGTATTGGTGGGATTTTGGTTTGGGTTGCCAGCAATATGATAAAACTATCTGAAATTAAAGAAATCAAACATGCAGGGAAATTCGAATTTTCGATGATGATTTATACTGCAGTAATGGTTCCAATGACGGACTTTTTGACTGGAGTACTTTCTGCACTGTTTATTTATTTTGTGGCAAAATATGCTTTCAGCAAAAGGATAAAAAAGGAAACCAGCCACTAACAGCACCTGCAAGAATTTGGCGGTTCAGTGCTCCGAAGACACATTTGTGGTTAATCAAAGTTTGGTTCTCCGCATCAATCTCGGTTCAACCGAGATGGAAAAAATCGCCAACTTCTTGTAGCTGCAAAACCTTAAAACAATAACGTATAACCCTACACCATGAACGAAAAAGACCTCATAATTCAACTCGCAAAAGCCTGGAACAATCAGGATACCTACTTCATAGCAAATTTGCTGCACGATGGCTTTAAATACACATCGCAATGGGTGTTTGAGGAAATGGTGGGGAAAGAAAAATACCTGCAGCATATGGATGTCAAATTCCAGCGGATACGCGATGGCATTGCGCAAAACGGCGATCGGATAGAGGCAGCAATTGGCTGTTGCACACAAATGGAACCGGATAAACCCTGCATTGTGCTGGCCCATACCATTGATGGGAAAACGAACAAAGTAACGATATTGATTAAAGCCGAAAACGGCTTTATAAAACAAATAGATGTCTGCGGCATTCCCGAACCCGAATCTGCCCGATTAACAGGCGAGGTGCCGAGATAGGGATTTTTCCCCTCAGGTACGGAGATTTTAGGGTAATCGGATGTCGTGGCAATAGCTGTGTTTTTTGTTTCGACGTTGTTTTTTCGCGGCCCCGTAAACGGGGCCGCGATGATCCATAGCACCCGTCAAAATCAATTAAAATCTACAATATACGCAAAAAACAGTATATTGCCAAATGAAATAGCGCATTTATGCAGGAATATTTTTTGCATTTTTTATGGAAATATGGGCTGTTCAATACGCAGCAACTGCAAACCACAGACGGCTTGCCGCTGGTGTTGGAAAACCGGGGAAGCGCCAACACAAACAGCGGCCCCGATTTTTCTGAGGCGCGCATCCGGATTGGGGAAATGGCCTGGAGCGGGCATGTGGAAATCCATGTGTTTGCCTCCGATTGGCAAAAACACAACCACCAGGTCGATAAGGCCTACGATACGGTAATTCTGCACGTGGTTTACCGCAACGATGCCAATATTGCCCGCACGGATGGCACCGTAATTCCCTGTTTGGAGCTGTATGATAAGATTCCTGCAGGTTACCTGAATGCCTGGCAAACGCTTAGCAAAAACCTCAGCAAGGTGCCCTGCGCCGCACACAATCCGGTTTCGTTTGAAAGGGAAATGCTGCAAATGAAACACCGTGTGCTCACGGAGCGCATGATCCAAAAGGCCGAAAAAGCGGCTTCCATGGCCGAAAAAACCATGAATCACTGGGAGGAGGTAATGTACAAAATGATGGGAAGGTATCTTGGAAGAAAAGTAAACGATGATGCCATGGAAATGCTCACGGATGCTTGCCCGTTTGCCCTGGTAAAAAAATACCGGCACAATCCACCCGCGCTGGAAGCCCTGCTGTTTGGGCAATCAGGAATGCTGTCGCCGGATTTTACAGAGGCCTATCCCAAAGCGCTTTGGAAAGAATATCAATTTTTGCAGGCAAAACACCAGATAAAGCCCATGAATCCTGCCGCCTGGAAGTTTGGTCGGTTGAGGCCTCCAAATTTCCCATCGCTTCGCATTGCCCAGTTTCTCGCCATTTTGTGCAATTGGGACAGCCTGTTTGTGAGGTTGATGGAGGCCAGGTCGCTGAGCGAACTGCAAGGATTGCTGTCCTATCCAGCGCATCCTTATTGGCAAACCCATTTTCGTTTTGGTGCTGTTTGTGCGGAGCGCAATGCGGCTCCCGGGCCGGATACCATCAATGGCATTATAGTGAACGCCATTTTGCCGATGATGTTTACCTATGGCAAACACCTGGGAGCGGAGGAATTGCAGGAGCGGTCCATTGATTTGCTGACCGCAATTCCACCGGAAAACAACAGCATTACCAGATATTGGCAATCCATGGGATTTATCAACAGTTCGGCCTATGACAGCCAGGCCTGTATGGGTTTGCAGGCTTTGTATTGCAGCCGGCAGCGATGCCTGGAATGCAGTGTCGGGCAAAAAATCATCAGAAATGAGGAAAAAATCACGACAACTTAATGCCTTTCTGGAATTATTTTGCCACTTTAATCCATGCAAACAGACATTGTTATTGTTGGTGGGGGAATCGTGGGGCTTGCCACGGCCCTTAAGATTCAGGAAAAACGTCCTGATCTAAAAGTGGTGGTTTTGGAAAAGGAAAACCGCATTTCAAACCACCAGACCGGGAATAACAGCGGTGTCATTCACTCCGGAATCTACTACAAGCCGGGCAGCCTGAAGGCGGAAAATTGCATCCGTGGCTACCACATGCTGCTGGATTTTTGCAAGGAAAAGGATATCCCTGTTGATTTATGCGGAAAGGTTATCGTGGCAATCAAGGAAGATGAACTGGGGCAGCTGGAAAAGGTTTACCAGCGGGGTGTGGACAATGGCCTTGCCGGCCTCAAATACCTCACAGATACAGAAATTAAGGCGATAGAACCACATTGCAGCGGCATTAAAGGAATTTGGGTGCCCCAAACCGGCATTGTGAATTATCGGCTGGTGGCTGAAAAAATAGCCGACAGGTTTACGCAGCTGGGTGGCGAAATTCTCACTGGCCACATGGTCACCGATATCGATGTTCAGCAGGGAAGGGTGGAAGTGGTAACCCCTGGGCGCACCTTGGTTTGCAAGCTCATGGTCAATTGCGCCGGTTTGTATTGCGATAAGATTGCCGGCATGGCCGGTCAAAACCTGGATGTGCGCATCATTCCGTTCCGTGGAGAATACTATAGCATCAAGCCGGAAAAAGCCTACCTGGTAAAAAACCTGATTTATCCGGTTCCTGATCCCAATTTCCCCTTTCTGGGCGTGCACTTCACGCGCAGGATTACCGGCGAAATTGAGGCGGGTCCCAATGCCGTTTTTGCGTTTAAGCGTGAAGGCTACAAGCGCACATCCTTCAACTGGTCCGAGTTTTGGCAAAGTATTTCCTGGCCCGGTTTTCGCAAGGTGGCGCTGAAATACTTGAAAACAGGCATGGGTGAATATTACCGCAGTTTTTCCAAAGCGGCTTTTACACGTGCTTTGCAAACGCTGGTGCCAGAAATTAAGGAGGAAGACCTTGAGCCCGCAGGTGCTGGTGTGCGCGCCCAGGCTTGCGACAAAGATGGCGGATTGATTGACGATTTCTACATCAAAGAGGCCTCTGGTTGCATCCATGTGTTGAATGCTCCCTCGCCGGCAGCCACCAGCAGTTTAAGCATTGGCGAAACCGTTAGCGAATTGGCGCTGAAAAACTTCTGATGTCTGAAAGGCAACAGCTGCTTGTGGTTCTGAAGAAATACCTACCCGTAGGTACGGAAGATTATGCCGCTGATTTGCTGCTTCAACACCGCATTCACCTGTACATCAAAAAACCCAGGGCCACCAAATATGGCGATTACCGTCCTCCCATGCCCGGCGAAAACCACCGCATCAGCGTAAACAAGGATTTAAATCCATACGCCTTTCTGATCACCTTTCTCCACGAGGTTGCTCATTTGCTTAATTTTGAAAAACACCGTGGCCGTGTGTTTCCGCATGGCCAGGAATGGAAATTGTTTTTTAAAGAAGTGAGTTTGCCGGTTTTTCAACAATCGGTTTTGCCGGCGGATGTGCACGTTTCGCTGAATCAGTATTTGGGTAACCCCAAAGCGAGCAGTTGCAGCAGTCCGCAGCTGGTGAGGACCTTGCGGAAATACGATGCCGATACCACCTGGGTTTTGGTAGAAGAAGTGCCTTACAACACTCCGTTTTCCACCAAAGATGGCCGCACGTTCATCAAAGGAGAGCGCATGCGCACCCGCTATCGCTGCGTGGAAGAGGCTTCGGGCAAGGTGTTCCTGGTTCCCGGCCTCATGAATTGCCGGTTGAAAATATAATCCCGCTCATTGTTCCGTATTGATTAGTTTTGCTTTTTTATGTCAACGCTTTCTATCGTAATACCTGCTTACAACGAGGGTAGAACCATTCACCTCATTCTGGACAAAGTGAAAGCGGTATCATTGATCAATGGTATCGCCAAGGAGATCATTATTGTAAACGATTGTTCCAAGGACAATACCGAGGATGCCATTAGGTCATACATGGCGCAGCATCCCGAGATTAATATTCAGTATTTTAAACATGAAGTTAACCAGGGAAAAGGAGCTGCATTGCATACGGGTATTACCAAAGCTACCGGAGATTATGTGATTATTCAGGATGCGGATTTGGAATACGATCCCAATGAATATAATGTGTTGCTTAAGCCCATTTTGGATGGCTTTGCGGATGTTGTTTACGGCAGCCGTTTTATGGGTGGAAATCCTCACAGGATTTTGTTTTTCTGGCATTCTATTGGCAATAAAATGCTCACTTTTTTGTCCAATATGTTCACCAACCTAAACCTCACCGACATGGAAACCTGCTACAAGTTGTTTCGCCGTGAGATTATCCAGGGAATTGCCTTGCGTGAAAAGCGTTTTGGTTTTGAACCTGAAGTGACCGCCAAAATATCGAGGGTGCCCAATGTGCGCATCTATGAGGTAGGGATAAGCTACTACGGCAGAACCTACGAAGAAGGAAAGAAAATTGGCTGGAAAGATGGTTTCAGGGCCATTTGGTGCATCCTGAAATATAATTTTTTCAGCAAATAAAAGCAGCGAATCAACTTCGTTTCGCTACCAACAATGGGCAATAAAAAGCAAGCAGTCATCATCGGTGCCGGCCCGGCCGGACTTACTGCGGCATTTGAATTATTGTCACGAAGCAGCGAATATGAGGTGGTTGTTCTGGAGGCCGGCGATTGCATTGGAGGCATATCGCGAACGGTAAATTATAAAGGAAACCGCATGGATATTGGCGGTCATCGGTTTTTTAGCAAAAGCGACCGCGTGATGGAATGGTGGATGTCCATGATGCCCGTGGAACAAGGTGCTGCGCATGCCCACATTCATTATCACGGAAAAACAAGGGAAATAGACGGCGTTGAAGCAGACCCCGAAAAGGTGGAGGCTGTGATGCTGGTCCGGAATCGCCTGAGCCGCATTTATTTCCTGGGTAAATTCTTTGCCTATCCCGTTACCCTAAGTATGCAAACCATCCGCAACCTCGGTGTGGTGCGCATGTTGAATATTTTGTTTTCCTACGCCTACATCCGTTTGTTTCCCAAAAAGCCGGAAGTGACCCTGGAAGATTTCATCATCAACCGGTTTGGTAAAGCGCTTTACCTCACGTTTTTCAAGGATTACACCGAAAAGGTATGGGGATTTAAGTGCAACCAGATTTCCAAAGATTGGGGCGCACAGCGTGTGAAAGGCTTGTCGGTAAGCAAAACCATTGCGCATGCCGTAAAACAGATTTTTCAAAAGCAGGGACCCAATGCCATTGGGCAAAAGGGTACGGAAACCTCTTTGATTGAAAAATTTCTGTATCCGAAACTGGGACCCGGCCAAATGTGGGAATTGGTGGCGCAGCGTGTGCAGGAAATGGGCGGTCAGATTTTATTGAACCATCCCGTGGTGCAGTTAAACGGCAATGAAAAGCAAATTACCGAGGTGGTTGCTGCCAATAATGGCCTTGAAAAGGTTGTTTTTGCTGCAGATCTGGTTTTTAGCACCATGCCGGTGAAAGACCTGTTTGAGGCTTTTTCATTTGAAGTGGATTCAAAGGTTCATGCCATCGCTACGGCATTGCCTTACCGGGATTTTATTACCGTGGGTTTGTTGTGCAAAAGCCTGAAAATTGGTGACCGGGAGCAGAAAACAGGTGTGGGTATCAAAGACAACTGGATTTATATACAGGAGCGCAATGTGAAACTGGGGCGTTTGCAGGTTTTCAATAACTGGAGCCCGTATTTGGTAGCAGACCCCTCTACAACATGGCTTGGACTGGAGTATTTCTGCAATGTTGGCGATGAATTGTGGTCTTTGTCCGACCCGGATTTTATGGCCATGGCCATGGATGAGCTGCAGGCCATCGGAATCATTGATAAGGAAGAGGTGCTGGACAGCACCATCATTCGAATGGAAAAAACCTATCCGGCCTACACGGGCTCTTACAGCGAGTTTCCGGCTGTGATGCAATACCTCAATCAGGTAGGGAATTTATTCCCGATTGGCAGAAATGGCATGCACAAATACAACAACAGTGACCACAGCATGCTCACCGCCATGACAGCGGTAGACAATATTTTAACGGGGATTCACAGCAAGGACAATCTTTGGGAAATCAATACCGAGGAGGAATACCACGAGGCGAAGAGCGAATGATTTCGGCTTCACGCTGCACTTTCAGCAAGTCTTTTAACCGAATGCGTGCAGATGCTTTTCCGCTAATCCAGAGATAATTGCCGCGGATGCTGCAAACGTTAAATCCTTGTACATAAAACAGGGGTTTCCAGTTTTTTCCGCCATCGGTGCTGTAATCGCTGCCATTGGGCCCGGTGCAAATCCAAATTTTCCCGGATTTGTTGCTGCAAACGCCGCTTCGGTAACCGCCCGGCATGGTGCTGCAGGGTGTCCATGTTTTTCCGCCATCGTTGGTGTAGCAGGCCACACTATCCCTTGCTTCTGGCTTGTAAAAGGAACCACCTACTGCAACGCCATTTTTCCCCGACATGTGGAATCCATAAGCACCTCCCGCCTTTTGTTTTTGGAATGGCAGCTGCCTGAAAAACCTGATTAAGTTTCCGCGTGCGGAGATGAAAATACTGTTGTTGTCGATAATAGGGATGGCGTAAAATTGGGTTTTACCACACCATTGCACATTGCTGCCCGAAGCCGCATAATAGGAAGATGTGCTATCAGGCGCATATCCGTTGTGGAAGTATTCCCACCTGGTTTTGGCAAATATTGTCAGGGGTGTAAAGCTGTTGTTGCTTTTTATGTTCAACGACTGGTAAATGTACATTTTTTGGGAAGGAATGCCGTCTCCAACCATCAGGAGCCTGTGTTTTCTCACATCGAAAGCATCCAGAAAAGCCCCTGGCCGGTAATCGGTGTATAGGGTATCCCAGCTTTGGCCGCCATTGCCGGTTTGCAACACAACACCGCTGTCTCCACTGCTCATAATAATGGCTTTCCTGTGGTTAAATGCATGGATGTCACGAAAATCTTTTCCCTGAAAATGTTTCGGACCAATGGTATCCCAGCGCTTACCTCCGTTATTGGTTCGCAGAACCATACCCTTGCTGCCTGAAATCCACGCGGAGTTGCGCCCTGTTACCGACATGCCGCGGTAGCTTTGTGCGTTGGCAAACAGGGTGTAAAAGCAGATAAAAATGAAGATGGGTAAGCGCATGATCATTGGCGAAAATAGGATGTTTCAGATATATTTGTTTGATGTGTAAAAACCGTGTGTGAATTTTCCTTAAATATGGTGAAATTGCAAGCGTAATCATGACCAACATTAAAACCATCCAAGATTATATTAATGCCGGTGAAACGCCGGAAATTCTCTTCTGGGTAGGCTGCGCCGGAAGCTTTGATGAGCGCGCCCAGCGGGTGTCGAAGGCTTTTTCTGCCATTTTGGAAAAAGCAGGTATCCGCTTTGCTATTTTAGGCACGGAAGAAGGCTGCACAGGCGATCCCGCGAAGCGGGCCGGAAATGAATTTCTTTTCCAGATGCAAGCCATGCAGAATATTGAGGTGCTGAATGGTTACGGAATCAAAAAAATAGTGACAGCCTGCCCGCACTGTTTCAATACCTTAAAAAATGAATATCCCGGCTTAGGCGGCCACTATGAGGTTATTCACCATACCCAGTTTATCAATCAGCTGTTGGAAGATGGCCGCTTGTCCATCGAGGGTGGACCGTTCAAAGGCAAAAAAATCACCTATCACGATAGCTGTTACCTTGGTCGTGCAAACGGGGTTTATGAAGCGCCAAGAATGGTTATTGAGCGCCTGGACGCCGATTTGGTGGAACTGAAACGTTGCAGAACCAATGGGCTTTGCTGTGGTGCAGGCGGTGCGCAAATGTTCAAGGAAGCTGAACACGGCAATAAAGAAGTGAATATTGAACGCACTGAAGATGTCATTGCTTCAGGTGCAGAAGTGCTGGCTGTTAATTGTCCTTTCTGCATGACCATGATGCGCGATGGTACCAAACACTTTGAAAAGGAGAATGACATTCAGGTGTTGGATATAGCGGAATTGGTTAACCAAAGCATTACCAACGCATGAGTTTACAGCATTTGTCTCCGAATTCCAGGGTTTGGTTTTTCATCAGTAACCGCCCACTCACATCGGAAGAGGCAAATGCATTATCGGGGCAGTTACATGGCTTTGTAGGCCAATGGCAAGCCCATGGGAAAGACCTGAGTGCAGGGTTTGGCATTTTTTGGAATGCACTGGTTGTTGTGGCTGTGGATGAATCGATAGAAATGCCCACGGGTTGCAGTATCGATAAGGTTTTTAAATTGTTGCAGGAGTTTGGCAGCCAAAACCACCTGGATTTTTTCAACAGACTGCTTTTGCTGGTTCCCACGAATGAGCATTCCTGCATTATTTATACCCAGCAGGCTGCAAAAGAAGCAGTGGATAGCGCACAGCTTCTGCCGGATACCATGGTTGCAAACGTGCTGCACCAAAAACTTGGTGGGTTCAATGCCCATCCAACCCAGTATTTTAACGAGCATTGGATGTTCAACGCAATTGGTTAAAAAATGAAAGACAAACGCCTCCTAACCCTGTTTCTAACCATCTTCATTGATTTGCTTGGGTTTGGAATAGCCATACCCATTTTGCCGGTTATCACCAAAGAGCTGGTCAGCCAATCCGGTTTGGGAATAAACCCGGACATTACCACCGGCGTCATTGCAGGCGTTTTTTCGGTAATGCAGTTTCTCTTTGCCCCTTTGTGGGGTTCGATGAGCGACAGAATTGGCCGCCGGCCTATTATTCTGGGCAGCATTTTGGCTACAGCAGCCGGTTATGTGTTGCTTGGATTCAGCAGTTCTTTAATGATACTTTTTTTCGCCCGTTTGGTGGCTGGTATTGGAAGCGCCAATATTTCTGCAGCTCAGGCCTACATCGCAGATATTACACCACCCGCAGATCGTGCTAAAAAAATGGGACTAATCGGAGCCGCATTTGGCCTTGGATTTGTCTTTGGTCCACCCATTGGCGGCGCCTTGTTTGAAGCCGGAGGGCTTTCCCTGGTTGGGTTTGCTACAGCAGGATTGTGCTTGTTTAATTTCGTGCTTGCCTGGTTTAGTTTACCCGAGAGTTTAACCGAAAAGAATGCCGAAAGACGCTCTTTTGTGGGCTCTTTTCAGGGCCTCGGACGGGTTTGGAGTATTGAAATAATTGGGGAGTTGTTTATCATCAACTTCATCTATATCGCAGCGTTCAGCATGATGCAGGTGAATGCTTCGGTGCTATGGAACGAGCATTTTGGCCTTGACAGCAAGCAAGTGGGCTATATGTTTGGTTTTATTGGCATCTGCAGCGCAATCGTTCAAGGTGGGTTGATAGGCGTTTTCCAAAAGCATGTGGGTTTAAAACGCATGTTGTTGTTTGGCTGTCCGCTTGTGGCTGTTGGTTTATCCATGATTCCCTTGCCTTCGCAGGAATGGTTTGTGGTTAACCAGATAATAGCCGTGCTGCTGCTGGCTACAGGAAATGGAATGCTGATGCCTGCCATCAATTCATTGATTTCGGTAAATACTTCCGGCCACGATCAGGGAAAAACCCTGGGATTGTTGCAAAGTACCGGTTCGCTGGCCCGTTCGGTAGGTCCGGTATGCAGTGGCATCCTGTATAGTTTTAATTTTAAATTGCCATACCTCAGTGCGGGAGTGCTGATGATGATAACCTTATTACTGGCCATCAAACTGAGTGGCAAATTGAAGGAAAGTCCCCAAAACCACATCCCAGAACCTGCAGTTCCCTTAGATAATTAACCGGATGAACGTATTGCACCTCAACGCCAACAGTGCCGGGGGCGCTTTTACTGCCGCCAACAGGCTTTCTACGGCTTTGTCTCAAGTGGGGGGGCAGTGCCGGCATCTGGTATTCTCCGGCAATCCCGGACCGGGTTATCAGGTTTGGGCCGATGGATTTTTGAAGCGTATGCTGGCATTCGCAGGCCACGCTATTGAAAAACTGGATTTTGTGCGGTATGAAAAAAATGCATCGGTTCGCTTTGCATTCTCCCACGGCCTTTGCGGCGTAGATGTTTCCCAATGGCAGGCATTTAAAGATGCCGATATCATCCATCTTCACTGGATTAACAAAGGATTTATCAGCCTGCAAGGCCTGGAACAAATTATCCGCAGCGGCAAGCCTGTGGTGTGGACTTGCCACGATATGTGGCCCTTTACGGGTGGTTGTTATCACAACCGTGGCTGCAACCATTTTCAAACCGGTTGCGGTGATTGCCAATACCTGAAAAAACCTGCGCCCAATGATTTATCGGCAAGGAAATTCAGGCAAAAACAACGCCTTTTTGAGCCCGAAAATATTCATTTTGTAACCCCCAGTGCCTGGCTCTCATTGCAGGCTAAGGGTTCGCCAATTGCTGCGGAAAAGTCAATTGCGGTTATACCCAATGCCATTGATACCAAGGTTTTTACACCCGGTAATGCCACTGAGGCAATGGCGAGGTTGGGCATACCTGCAACATCCAGGGTCATTGCTTTTGCTGCTGCAAACCTCAGCAACCCCAAAAAGGGTTTTCATGAATTTACTGCGTTGTTGAAACGCTTAAAAGAAGCAAATATTGAGAACATCCACATTTTGCTGATTGGTGAAAATAAAGATGGGAAGGCGTTTGATTTGCCATTTCCGCATACGTTTACCGGTTACATTTCCGATGAAACCGCCATGGTGGATTGCTATCAGGCAGCTGCGGTTTATGTAACCACTTCCCATGAAGAAAATTTGCCTACCACCATCATGGAAAGCCTGGCTTGCGGCACGCCGGTTGCGGCTTTTGCTGTGGGTGGAATTCCGGAGATGATTGTGGATGGGGAAACTGGCTGGCTTTCTACTTTATTTGACGTGGAAACCCTTTCTAAAGGGATTTTGGAATACCTTTCAGATGATGATTCCAAAAGGTTGGAGATGCGCGAAAAATCGAGGCTGTCAGCTTTTGCCCATTACGATCAGGAGCATGTAGCCAGGCGCTATGCTGAACTTTACAAAAGCGTATTAAAATAAACAAGGCAGCCATTGGGCTGCCTCATTTATAAACTCACGGTGGGTAGGTTAATCTACATTATCATGCAGGTGCCTGTTGGGTTTAACCACATGGTCAACCTCTTCGGACTGTTCTGCAATGGTAATGCGAGAAACTTGATTGTTATCGCTGGAAGGAGCCTGGAATAATACCTTATCCCTGCGCAGGTAGGCAGGTGTTTCCAAAGATTCAAGCGCATTTTCACGTGTCATGCGCGAGGGCTCCAGGTTTCTGAATTGGTCATGGTTCTCCAGTTTGGGTTCAAATGCAGGTGGGGGCGCCATTACAACATCATCAAAAGACAATGCTTCGGGCATTTTACCGAATCCATCTTCTTGTATTTCTTGTGGTTGCGCAAATACCTCGGGCGCAGATACCACCACGTGCGATGTGGATGTGCCAGGCACTTCAAAACCGGTAGCAATCACAGTGATGGAGATTTCGTCCCCAAGTCGTGAATCGTGGGTAATTCCCATTTTCAGGTGTGCGGTGTTGCCCGCCTCTTCCTGCAAATATCTTTTTACACGCGCAGTTTCGCCCATGGTGGGTTCTTTCGTTCCATAGGTGAAATTTACCAGCAAATGCTTGGCTTTGTTGATGCGGGTATTGTCCAGCAGCGGGCTGTCCAGGGCTTTTCTTGCCGCTTCTTCTGCGCGTTCGGGGCCACTGGCAACACCTGTTCCCATGATGGCCCTTCCGCTGGAAGACATGGCCGTTTGTACATCCTTGAAATCCACATTGATGATACCCGCTTTGGTGATGATTTCCGCAATGCCTTTTGCCGCAGTGCAAAGAATCTCATCGGCTTGCGCAAAAGCTTGCCTTACGGGAAGGTCGCCAAACATTTCCACAATACGGTCATTGCTGATGGTCAACAATGCATCCACGTGGGGCTTCAGGTTGTCGATTCCACTCATGGCTTGCTCTATACGGTCTGGTCCTTCATCATCGAAGGGAATGGTTACAATTCCCACGGTTAGGATACCCATTTCTTTGCTTACTTTGGCAATCACGGGAGCTGCACCGGTACCGGTACCACCGCCCATACCGGCTGTGATAAATACCATTTTGGTGTTGTTGGTCAGCAAATCATTGATTTGTTGCTGGCTTTCCAAAGCCGCCATTCTTCCCATTTCTGGTTCTGATCCGGCTCCAAGTCCTTCTGTCAATTGCAGTCCAAGCTGTATGCGGTTGGGAACCGGGCTGTCCAGGAGGGCCTGTGCATCGGTATTGCATACATAAAACTCAACTCCTTCTATTCCTTGGCGAAACATGTGGTTTACAGCATTGCTTCCGCCACCGCCCACACCAATTACCTTAATGATTGCTCCGGTCATGCGGATTACATCAGGTTCAAAATTTACTGGCATATTCTTTTAATTCTTTGGTTGTTTGTTTATTCGTTCGTAAAATCTTCTCCGTCTTTAATCCAATTCTTGAATTCTTTCATGAATTTATCGCCAAAATTGCCGGGCCAGGGTTTAAAGCCCGATTGCTTTTCTTCTTTTTCTGGTTCTACAATATTTTCCACTGGCGCAGGAACAGGATTTTGAGGAACCGATTTTGACTGGAGGGTTTCCAGCGGAGCATTTTCGGGAACTTCAAACCTAGCTGAAGTTTCAAAACCGCGCAATACCAATCCGATACCGGTTGCAAACATGGGGTTTCTTACTTCGTCAACCATGCCGCGACCAAGGCGTTGTCCGGGTGTGCCGATGTGAACCTCTAGTGCAGTGTGGTAGGAAACGAGTTGTGTAATATTGGCAAGTGATGAGCCGCCTCCGGTGAGCACGATGCCGCCGGCCAAACGATTTTTAAGGGTTGAAACCTCAATTTCATAATTGATGTGCTCAATGATATCCTCCATGCGGGCCTGGATAACCTGCGCAATAGCAAACCTGCTTATTTCTTTAGGTTTGCGACCGGGAAGTCCGGGTACCACCACCACTTCATTTTTCATGCTTTCGGTGGGGTAGCAGCTTCCGTAATTTACTTTCACAATTTCTGCCTGCTCGGCAAGGATACCAAATGCTTCTTTGATGTCTTTGGTAATGCGGTCACCACCAATGGAAATAATGGCAGTGTGGCGTATTGAGCCGTCCTCGAAAATACAGATGTCTGTGGTACCGCCACCAATATCGATTAGGGCAACACCGGCATCCATTTCGGCTTGCGACAAAACGGCGGATGCAGATGCGTATGGCTCCACAATCAGGTCGGCTACTTCCAGTCCGGCCCTTTTCACAGCTTCAAAAATGTGACGGGCAGCGGCAGTTTGTCCGGTAATGATGTGGTAGTTGCATTCAACCCTCACGCCCATGCGGCCTTCTGGATCTTTTACGCCTTCCTCATCATCAATGCGGTAGTCTTGTGGCAACACGTGCAGGATTTCCATGCCCGGTTCCAAGGCAAGGTATTGCATTTCCTGTTCGAGTTTGTCGAGTTCTTCCCTGCGGATTTCCTCAAAAGCATTCCTTCTGGATAGGGTACCGCGGTGTTGCATGCTGCGGATATGGTGTCCGGCAATGCCAACAAAGACGTTTTTTATGGCCACCTGACTTTGGCGTTGTGCCTCTTCTACCGCTTCCCTGATCGCCACTTCCGCCTTGCGGATATTGGCTACCATGCCACGGGAAACTCCCCCTGCACTGGCGGCTTTTCCCATGCCCAGTACATTGATTTTGCCATTCTCGGCCAGTTGTCCCACGATGGCGCAAATTTTGGTTGTGCCAATGTCGAGACCTACGATAATATCATTTTTTGAAGCCATATGTGGATGAATTGTGTTAGTGTTGTGGTTTTTGGACATTTTTATCTTTTTTCTGTTCAGTAATATTGACGCTCTTCACTCCGACTACCTGTCCGCGGAATTTCAGGCTGATGGTATGGTACTTTTCCCAGCCTGTGTTTCGCAAGCCTTTCTCGTAGAACTGGCGTAGGTTTGCGAACTTTTCGGGTAGATTTTCAGAGTTTCCTAATACAATGCTATGTTTTCCTACACGCGGAACCAATATTAGGTCGTTATACTTATCTACATAGCATTGTTCAAATTGCGCGTTCCACAAAGGATTTGCGCTTATAAAGGTTGCAGTCTTTAATAAATCCTGCAAAACCGGTGTTTTTATCCTGCCCGAATCACCCAGTTTTTCTTCAATGTTGCCTGTTGCAGGCAATACATCCGGTGCATGGTTGCCATGATATGGGATTTTGATGCCTGCGGTATCCAGAAAGAATGTTTCGCCGTGCATATTGGTAATTCTGATAATGGGGGTGCGCTGGGTTAATTGCACCTTAAGCAGTCCATCCAGACTGATAAATACCTGTGCGCTGTGGATGTAAGGCAACTTTTTAAATGTGGTTTCCAGCCGAGTTAGGGAAATGTCTGCTGCGGATTTTCCTTTGGGATTGCCGCAGTTTTTGGTGATGATGTTCAATGCATCCTGCTCGTTGATGAAAAATACACCACTGTCCGGTAAAATAACAATCTCGATGCTTTCAACCAGGCGGTTAGATCCTGAGTATTTCAACGCGCCCCAAACAATGCCTAGCGCAACAAGCAGGCCTACCAGAATGCTGAACATCCAGGCCCTTGATTTGCTGATATTTCTTAGGTTAAATCCCATGATACATTGTTTTTATTTTGGGTACCAGACGGTCTATGTCGCCTGCCCCAAGAATGAGAAGTAGTGATGGTTTTGTTTGGTTAATCAATTCGAGTAAAGCGTCATTGCTAAGCAATTGCTTGTTTGGATTTTTCATTTTGTCCAGCAGCCATTGTCCGTCTATGCCCGGGATTGGGAGTTCCCTCGCAGGATAAATGTCCAGTAAAATGGGATAATCCAGCTGGTCCAGGCTGTTGGCAAAGGCATCGCCAAAATCGCGTGTGCGGCTAAAAAGGTGGGGCTGGAAAATGCCCGTAATCGTGCGGTTGGGATACAACGCCCTTACGGAACCAATGATGGCATTCAGCTCCTCCGGGTGGTGGGCGTAATCGTCAATCACCACATGTGTTTCGGTGTTGATGATATATTCAAACCGGCGTTTGGCACCGCGGTATGTGCTTATTCCGGTTCGCAACATTTCCGGCTCCACGCCGGGCAACAGTAAACATGCCGTTGATGCAGCGGTCGCATTTTCGATGTTGTGAAAGCCGGGTAAGCCGGATTTTAAATGTTGGATGGATTTGGTTTCTCCGTATTTGAAATGGCCATTTAGGTCAAAGGTGAAGTGCCCGTTTTCTGCTTTTACATTGCTGCATGACATGGCCTTTGGTTCTTTCGCATTGGTTCCATAAGGAATGCAGGTAAGGTTTTCGGGCCAATGTTCTGTTAGCGAGTGGTGGTATATCAAAGTGCCGCCGGATTTTATTTTGGTGGCAAAAATTCCAAAAGCTTCCCGGAAGGCTTCCTCGTTTTCATAAATGTCCAGGTGGTCCGGATCAATGGCGGTGATGATGGCGATATCGGGGTTTAACCGGTGAAAACTTCTGTCAAATTCGTCTGCTTCCAGCACCACAATGGGTTTGTCCGCAAATGGCGACCGCCCATCGATTTTGTGAAGGTAATTGGTGTTGTAGTTGGCCGATATTCCGCCCAGAAATGCGGTAAAATTGATGCCGCATTCGTTGAGCAAATGGGCTATCCAGGTGGATGTTGTTGTTTTTCCGTGCGTGCCCGCCACCGCAATGCAAAAGGCATGCTGGCTAATCATGCCCAACACTTCGCTGCGTTTATAAATAGATAATCCCTTGGATATTAAATAATTAAATTGCTGGTGATCCTTAGGAATGGCCGGGGTGTAAATGAGCAGTGTTTCTGCGGTATATGCTGTAATGAAGTTGGGAAGGCTGTTTACACTATCCTCAAATGTAATGCTGATGCCTTCTTTAATCAGTTCTTCTGTTAAAGGACTTGGGGTTTTGTCGTATCCGGATACTGAAATGCCTATGGAATTGAAATACCGGGCAATAGCACTCATGCCGATGCCGCCAATGCCCAGGAAATACGCGTATTTGATGTCGGTTAGGTTCATGATTGCAACAATTTATTGATTTCCTGAATGATGCTGTTTGTTGCCTGTGGCTTGGCAATGGATGCCAGTGCAGCACGTATTTCGTATAATTTTACCGGATTGTTTAGTATCGCTATGGCGGAGGAAATCAGGCTTTCGGCTACGTCCTGGTCCCTGATAACGATTGCTGCTCCTCGGTCACTGAACTGAAGTGCATTTTTGGTCTGATGGTCGTCGGTGACATTTGGTGAAGGCACCAGCAGCGATGGTTTGCCGCAAACAGCAATTTCCGACATGCTAAGGGCGCCGGCCCTGGATATTACCAGATCGGCTGCGCCATACGCCAGATCCATTTCACGCAGAAAAGCTGTTGCATGGATGCCGGTGAGGTTTTGTGTGTTGGCTTCAAATTGCTTGCCCGTTTGCCAAATCAGCTGTATTCCCTGGTCGGTAAAGGTTTTTAATCCCGCCTGAATGGCCGTGTTGATGCTTCTTGCACCGAGGCTTCCGCCGGTGATGAAGATGACTGGTTTTTGTGGATCCAGTCCAAAATGCTGGCAACTAAGGGCTTTGTCTGGTGGTGTTTGCAGCGATTGGCGAACAGGATTCCCCGTAAACCTTACTTTATCTTCAGGAAATACGTTTTCCATGCCCGGAAAGCCAGTACAAATAATATTTACGCGGCTGGCCAATATTTTATTGGTTAGTCCTGCATATCCGTTGCCTTCCCAGATGAGTGTTTTCTTGTGCATTCTGGCAGCGGCCATCATTACGGCCAAGCTGGCATATCCGCCGGTGCCAATTACACAATCCGGCTGAAATTTCTTTATGATTTTTTTTGCGCTAAAGTAGCTTTTGATAAATTTCCAGATAACAAGGAGGTTGGCAGGGCTAATGGCCCGTTTTAAGCCCAATACGTCCAGTCCAACAATGTCAAAACCTTCCTGTGGGACTTTCTCCATCTCCATGCGGTTTTTTGCGCCCACAAACAAAATGGCGCAGTTTGGATATTCCATTTGCAATGCCTTTGCAATGGCAACGGCCGGATAAATATGGCCTCCGGTGCCTCCACCCGATATGAGGAATTTACGCTGCTGCATGCTCGCTTGCTTTGTTTTGTTTTTCCTCCTGAATGGTTCTGCTCACACTAAGAATTACGCCAAAGGCTATGCTGTTAAACACGAGGCTTGTTCCTCCCATACTCACCAACGGAAT
Source organism: Flavobacteriales bacterium (assembly GCA_947487055.1). Taxonomy (GTDB): domain Bacteria; phylum Bacteroidota; class Bacteroidia; order NS11-12g; family UBA955; genus RGEC01. The sequence goes on along the minus strand of CANKVN010000018.1, from coordinate 11,498 downwards.
GGTTAATCCGGTAACGGGCAATAAACCTACGGCTACGCCCATGTTTACGAACGCTTGAAAACTCATGCTGAAACAAAGTCCGAGTGCGATAAGCGCTCCAAATGCACGCGGACTGTCATAAACGATTTTTAAACACCTGAAAATCAGCAGCAAAAACAGCAACACCATACCGGCGCCGCCAACCCAGCCATATTCCTCTATAATGATGGCATAAATGAAATCAGAATAGGGGTGGGGAAGGTAATTGCGCTGGGTGCTGTTACCGGGTCCTTTTCCAAATATACCGCCTGTTGCAACGGCAATTTTTGATTGCAATTGCTGATAATTACTTTCTCCCTGATCTTTTCCTGCAAAGGTTTCTATGCGTTTTTTCCATGTGGGAATCCTGCTGTTGCTCATGTTTTCTACATTAATGTTCAGCAGAATAACCACCAGTAAACTGATAATTGCGGCACCGGCAAAGCCGAGCAAGGCAAGGTATTTGAAGTTTATTCGGCCGATAAACAAAAGCAAACAGCATGTTACAAACACCACCAGGGCTGTGCTTAGGTTTTCCGGAGCAATCAGGGTTACCACAATCAGAATTACGGCCATAATGTTTCTGAACACCTTGAAACTGTCAATCTCCTCTTGTTTCTTACTCAGGTAGCGCGCGATATACATAATTAGAAAGAGCTTGGCCATGTCGCTTGTCTGGAAGGTAATGCCCAATCCGGGAATTGGCAGTACCCGTGTGGCGTTGTTAATCTCACTTCCAACCGCCAGGGTTACCACCAGCAATACAATGGATATCCAGAGAAACAATTGGGATAGCCGCGAAAAATACTGGTAATTGATTAAATGACAGAGATACAGAAATCCAAAACCAATAAGCAGAAAACCGGTGTGACGCAGAAAATAAAATTCGGTGTTCCCGCCTTGTTTGCTGAATGCGAGACCGCCGGTGGAGCTGTAAACAGCCAAAATCCCCACCAATGACAGGATGATTACAATGGCCCATATCCATGGGTCACCGCGGAATATTTTACCGAACTTGCTGCTTTCTGCGTTCATGTTCAGAGGTTCCTTACGGCTTCTTTGAATTGTCTGCCACGGTCTTCGTAATTGTCGAACAGGTCGAAACTGGCACATGCAGGAGAAAGCAGTACGCAATCGCCTTTCTGAGCAAGCCTGCTGGCTACATGCACTGCCTCTTTGGCGCTCATGGTGTTGATAATCATGTCCACATCATCCTGAAAAGCCTGATGTATTTTGATGTTGTCCAAGCCCAGACAAATGATATAGCGGACTTTTTCCTTTACCAGCGCTTTCAGTTCTTTGTAGTTGTTTCCTTTGTCTACGCCGCCTGCAATCCAAACCACCGGTTTTTCCATGCTTTCAAGCGCATACCAGGCACTGTTTACGTTGGTTGCCTTGGAATCGTTGATGTATTCCACGCCGTTCACGCGGTTGATAAATTCCAGGCGGTGTTCTGCATTTTGAAAATTGCAGAGGCTTTCGCGGATGCTTTCCTTGCGAACGTCAAGTAGGCTGGCCACTACTGCGGCTGCCATGCTGTTGTAGGTATTGTGGATACCACGAAGTGAGATTTCTTCCATATTGATGGTGATGTTTTGTTTGTTGTGTTGAATGTGAAGTGTGTTGTTGGTTACATATGCCCCGGGAGCGTAGCTGTTTTTTACCGAAAATGGCAATAGTGCTGCATTTCCTGTTTTTAGGTGCATGTATTCCTGTGTTATTGAGTCGTCGGCACAGTAGATAAAATAATCTTCTGCTTGCTGGTTCAGCGTGAGCCTGAATTTGCTGCCTGCGTATTTGCTTATTTCGTAATCATACCGATCCAGGTGATCGGGGGTGATGTTGGTGAGTACGGAGATGTGGGCGCGGAAATTGAAATTTCCATCCAGTTGAAAACTGCTTACTTCCAGCACGTAGATATCGTGATTTTCCAGTGCAACTTGCCGCGCAAAGCTCTTGCCAATATTGCCTCCAAGCCCTACGTTAAGCCCTGCATTTTTAAGGATGTGGAAGGTTAGCAGGGTAGTGGTTGTTTTGCCATTCGTTCCGCTAATGCAAATCATTTTTGCCTGCGTATATCGTCCGGCAAATTCGATTTCGGAAATAATGGGAATGCCTTTTGCTCTTGCAGCCACAACCATTGGTGCTTTATCGGGTATGCCTGGGCTTTTTACAATCTCATCAGCATCGAGTACCAGGGCTTCTGTGTGTTTGCCTTCTTCCCATTGGATGTTATTGTCGTTCAATTCTTGCTGGTAAATTTCCTGGATCTGACCCAAATCGGAAACAAACACATTCCACCCTTTGGCTTTTGCCAAAACAGCGGTGCCCGTGCCCGATTCGCCTGCTCCCAATATGACCAGTTTTTTACTCAACGCAGTTTTAGCAATGCAATGGATATAAGTACTAGAATGATCGTTACCAGCCAGAACCGAAGGGTAATCCTGCTTTCCGGGATGTTTAATTTTTGAAAATGATGGTGCAGCGGGCTCATGAGGAAAATGCGTCTTCCTTCACCATATTTCTTTTTGGTGTATTTAAACCAGCCAACCTGCAAAACCACACTGAGGCTTTCGGCAAAGAATACGCCGCACAAAATGGGAATCAGCAGCTCCATTTTAATGATGATGGCAACAGCGGCTATTGCTCCACCCAAAGCAAGGCTACCGGTATCGCCCATGAAAATCTGGGCCGGATAACCATTGTACCAGAGGAAGCCAAGGCATGCGCCAATAACGGCGGCTAAAAACACCACCACTTCTCCACTTTGCGGCACATAAATAATGTTGAGGTATTCAGCCAGTTTTACGTTTCCGGCTGCGTATGCCAGTACTCCAAGTCCCACGCCTACAATGGCAGTTGTTCCGGCTGCCAGTCCGTCTATGCCGTCTGTAAGGTTTACCGCATTGGTTACCGCCATACAAATGAATATGATGAATGGAAGGTATATGAACCAGGCATTGTTTTCGCCGGGGATGAGGTCTGAATAACTGAATTTGTGGCTGGTAATGGGTAAGTTGGTCTCCAATGGAATGTTTGCCTTCTTGTGCGCATAGTCAATGGCAATGGCAATTACAGCACCCAAAAAGAGTTGTCCGATGAGCTTGGTGGTGGCTTTCATGCCCTCCTTGTTTTTCTTGAAAACCTTAATGTAATCATCGATGGCGCCAATGGTGCCCATCCAGATGGTGCTAATTAGCATCAAAAGCACATAAATATTGTCAATCTTTGCCAGCAATAAGGTTGGGATAATAATTGCCAGCAATATGATGATGCCGCCCATGGTAGGTGTGCCTTTTTTTTGCAATTGACCTTCCAGTCCCAAATTGCGGATTTCTTCGCCAATTTGCTTTTTCTGCAGCCAGCGAATAATGCGTTTGCCAATCAGTAAGGCTATAAGCAAGCTCATAATTCCTGCCATGCTGGCCCTAAAGGAAATGTATTGAAACACCCCGGCCCCGGCTACGTTGATGCTGTCCAGATATTTAAATAGGTAGTATAGCATTATTGGTGTTGGTTGAAAATGGTTTTTAGAATGGCTTTGTCGTCAAATGGATGTTTGATGCCCATAATCTCCTGATAGGTTTCGTGCCCCTTGCCTGCCACCAGTATTACATCTCCCGGTTGCGCAAGCATCACCGCTGTGCGTATGGCTTCCTGCCGATCCGTAATTTTTAGCAATTTTTTATAGTATTGGCCTTCAACGCCTTCTTCCATCTGCCGAATGATTTCTTCGGGATTTTCGTTTCGGGGATTGTCGCTGGTGAGTATCACTTTGTTGCTCAACCTTGCTGCAATGGCTCCCATTTCAGGTCTTTTTGCAGCATCGCGGTTGCCGCCACATCCTACCACGGTAATGAGCTGTGCGTTGTTGCCGCGAATGTCATTGATGGTTTTTATCACATTTTCCAGCGCATCAGGAGTGTGTGCGTAGTCTACAATGGCAGTAATACGCTGCGGCCCTGCAATGGATTCAAATCGACCGTTTACGCGGGGCACACTCGTTAATGGTATCAGTATTTCTTCTTCGCCTGAGGTTAGTAAAAAAGCTGCTCCATAAACAGCAATGAGGTTATAGGCGTTAAAAGCGCCTACCAGATTCACCCAGGCTTCCTTGCCGTCTAACTTTAGGTGCATGCCCTGAAAATCTGATTCAACAATTTTCACGGTAAAATCAGCACCGTTTTTCATGGCATAGGTGTAGCGCGCTGCTTTGGTGTTCTGCAGCATCACCATGCCATTTCGGTCGTCTTTATTGGTTAGTGCCCAAGCGGTAGATGGCAACTGGTCGAAAAACTGTTTCTTGGCTTGAATGTAGTTGTCAAAGGTGTGGTGATAATCGAGATGGTCGTGGGTGATATTGGTGAAGACTGCACCGGTGAAGTGCAATCCGGCAATCCTGTCCTGGTGGATGGCGTGCGAACTGCATTCCATGAAACAATAAGTGCAATCTGCATCCACCATTTGTGCAAGCAGTGCATTCAGTCCTGATGCATCCGGTGTGGTGTGGGTGCTGGGGATAATGCTGCCCGCAATGCGGTTTTCAACAGTTGAAATCAATCCGCAGCGATGGCCCATACTGCTGAAAAGTTCATACAGTAAGGTGCTTACCGTGGTTTTGCCATTGGTGCCGGTGGTTCCTACCAGTTGTAGTTTTTTGGTGGGTTCGCCATAGAAGAGATGACAAGCCACGCCCATGGCTTTGGCAACATGTGATACCACCAAAAAGGTCACATCGGGATGTTCATTGGGAATGTGCTGGCAAAGGATAACCGTAGCGCCTGCAGCAATGGCCTGATCAATATATGCGTGTCCATCGGTTATGGTCCCGGGCATCGCTGCATACAAAAACCCTTTTTCTACTTTGCGGCTGTCTATGGCTACGCCACAAATGCTTTTGTCTGCATTTCCAATTACCGAAGCTGGATTAATGGCTTGAATGATATGGTTTAATGGGCAGTTCAAAAGGGTTCCAGCTTAAGGTGAATTTTGGTTCCGGGAATGATGGTGGTTCCAACAGTGATTGATTGAGATACAATGCGTCCATAGCCTTCGCTGCTAACAACCACATTGTGTTTCTCCAACCATAGCATGGCATCCCGCAGTCCTACGCCCCTGAAATCGGGAAACTTGCTGTCCGATGCAGCCACCGGTTTCAATCCTATGGCAAAGCCTTTTTTGTGGCCTTCAATCCATTCGGTTTGCTTGCCGCTGTCTTGCGATGAACTGATGTTTAAGGCATTGAGCACGGTTTTGGTTTTCCTGAAGTCTCCTTTTAGGATTGTGGGAACCTGTGGGTCTGCTGCTTTTGCCGCTACTGGCTGCAGTTTAAGCGAGCTGCTGTAAATTTTATCGGCAATGTCTTTGAACACAGGACCGGCAACACTGGCGCCATAATAAACCCCTTTTCTGGGTTCATTGATCACCACGATTATGGTGTACTTAGGGTTGGAGGCCGGGAAATATCCGGCGAAAGATGCCTTGTAACTTCCCTCCTCGTATTTTCTGCCCTTGGCAATTTTAGCTGTTCCGGTTTTTCCGGCTACCTGGTAATTGTCGTTCTTGAGGTTGGTGGCAGTTCCATGGTCAACAACGCCTTCCATCATGGTTTTGAGTGCGCCAAGGGTTTGATCGCTGCATATTTTTTCATTCAGCACCACCGGATTGATTTTCTGGATTGTTTTCCCTTCATGGCGAATTTCGTTTACCATGTATGGTTTCATCAGTTTTCCGCCATTGGCCACTGCATTGTATATCATCAGCATTTGCAGGGGAGATATTTTGGTTTCATAGCCAATGCTCATCCAGGGAAGGGTGGTGTTTGACCATGTTCTTAGTTTTTTGGTCTTAATCAATGGGTTGCTGGCTGTGCGAACATCAAAATCGGGTTTGATGTTTAATCCCAACCTTAAGGCATGGTTCACAAATTTCTCGGGCTGCTTGCTGTAGTGCTTTACCACCAGTTTGCTAATACCTACGTTGCTTGATTTTTCGAAGCTTTCCTGCAAGGTCAGGATGCGTTTATTGGGTTTGGTTGCATCTTTCATGGGTTCACCATAAAACTTGGTTTCACCACCCTGCACATCAACGCTGTCGCTGGGTTTGGCGTAGCCGTCTTCCAGCAATGCCATTGCAGATACCAGTTTGAAGGTGGATCCCGGTTCTTCGAATTCATCAACGGCGTAGTTCAGCACTTCCACATAATTGCCTTCTTTGCTGCGCTTTAGGTTGGCCATAGCCTTGATGGCGCCTGTGCTCACTTCCATTACCACCGCGCAGCCGTGATCTGCTTCATTTTCAGTTAAAACCCGCTGCAATGCGTTTTGTGCCACGTCCTGCAGGTTCACATCCAGGGTGGTTACAATGTCATATCCATTTATCGGGTCCTTCATGTTGCCCACGTTCAAGGGCCTCCAAATGTTTCCGGGCATGCGCTGTTCCATCCTTCTTCCGTCGGATCCACGCAACATGCTGTCAAATGCACCTTCCAGCCCAACATATACGCCTTCTCTGCTGTAGCCGATGGTTCTGCGTGCCAGGTCTCCCATGAAATAAAGGCGTTTGCCACGTTCTTCATACCAAAAACCACCTTTAAACTTTCCCTGGTTTATCATAGGCCAGGTTTTCATTTGTTTTACCACGTCGTATCCCAGGTCTTTCATCACCATGGCATAACGGATTTTTTTGTTGCGCAGGTTGGCGAAGTAGGCCTTCCAGACTGCTGCATCTTTTTCCGGGAACGTGCCTGCCATCAGCTTACTCAGGCTGTCTAAGCGGGATTTGAAGTATTCTGGGGTAAGTCCGTCTGCATAAGCGTCAAAAACCAGGTCGTAGCGCGGAACAGAGGTTGCCAGTAAGCTGCCGTCTGCTGCATAGATATTGCCGCGTATGGCTTTTACTTCAATTACGCGGGTGTTTTTTTGCTGCAATGCTTTGCTGAATTCCTTGTCGCTTCCCAACTGCAATTTGGCGGCAGTTACCAATACAGAAATGCCAAAAACCAACACAATCCCGAAAACGAGATAAGCCCTCAGCAAAATGGCACGGCGGGTATTTACCTTAACGTTTTCCTGTTTCGACATGGTTTTCAATTTTGATCGGTGGAACCCTCAATTCTTTGAGTCCGCTGGCCTCAAGCTTTTTGGCCATTTCACTCTGTTTGCTGGCATTGGTTATTTCGCTCTCTAGGCTAATTTTTTCGCTGTGTAGTTCTTTTAGTTCTTTATTGAGCTTTTCCTTGGTGCGCAAAGCTTTATTGGCATGATGCTGGTTGTAGATGTAAAACACCATAAGGACAAAAGCCACCAATCCAAACCTAACCCATGCCCAGGCACTGCTTGCCGCTGATTCTGTAGCCTGTTCGGTGGTTTCCGGGGCTTCCTGGGGTGTGGTAGGTTGTTGTTCTTGGTCGGTATTCATCGTTTTACTCCTATTCTCATTTTGGCGCTGCGCGCACGGTTGTTTATCGCAATTTCTCCGGCATCCGGCACGATGGCTTTGTTGGGCTCCGGGTCAAAAGGCCTAAGGATGTTGCCATACAAGTCAGTTTCTTTGTTGCCAGCGGTGTTGCCGGTTTGTAAAAAGTTCTTTACCAATCGGTCTTCCAGGCTGTGGTAGCTTATTGTGACCAGGCGGCCGCCGCTTACAAGGCAATCATCAGCAACATTTAAAAGGGTTTCCAGTGCTTGCATTTCGCCGTTTACTTCAATTCGCAAGGCCTGGTAAACCTGGCTAAGGTATTTGGCCGGACTTTGTTTCGGAGTGCATGGAGCAATGATGTTTTTTAGCTGCTCAGAGGTTGCAATGCGGTTTCCTTTCCGGTTGCTGCAAAGAATAGCAGATAATTTTCCGGCATTTGGAATTTCGCCCCACTTCCAGAACATTTGCTTTAGCTGGCTTTCTGAGTATTCGTTGATGATGTGTTCGGCGGTTAATTTAGACTGCCTGTCCATGCGCATATCCAGAGGCCCTTCCAGTCGGTGAGCAAATCCGCGGCTGCCCTCATTTATTTGGTGGGATGAGATTCCAAGGTCTGCCAAAATTCCAGATACAGGAATGGATCCGGTGTAGGCTAGGAATTGTTTAAGGTATTGGAAATTGTGGTTGATGAGGCTGAACCGCTCATCGTCGGGGGCATTTGCCAATGCGTCGTCGTCCCGGTCAAATGCAATAAGCCTGCCCTTGCTGCTAAGCTGCCGCAAAATGGCGCGGGAGTGCCCGCCGCCTCCAAATGTGGCATCTACATAAACCCCATCAGGGTTGTAAACCAGTGCGTGCACACTTTGGTCTAATAATACGGGTACGTGATATGCTTGCATATGGCAGTCGGTGTTGTTCCAATCATGCCTCTTTGCTGCCACCCACTTGCTTATGGAAGTTTTGCGCCAGCTTGCTGAGTTCTTCTGCGTCTACCAATAATTCGGTATCGTAGTTAGAACGGCTCCAGATTTCTACTTTGTTGCCATAAGCACTCAGCACCACCTCGTCGGTGAGGCCTGCGTACTCGCACAATTTTTTAGGAATCAGAACCCGCTGGGCATTGTCAATCTGAACCAGGTTTGCACCGTTGGTGAAAATTCGCTTAAACCGGCGAATCTCAGGGCTCAGAAAATCATCTACCGCAGTCAGCTTGCTGGTTTCTTGCAACCAGTCTTCTTGGGTGTACAGAACGAGGCATTTCTCAAATCCCCGGTTAACGACAAGGCTGCTTCCCGCGCTTTCGGGAAACTGCGCACGAAGCCTTGCTGGTAAAGACAATCTGCCTTTCTCATCAAGTTTACATACATACTCGCCAATCATTCCGGACATAAGGTTGAAATTCCGTCTGCTAAATAAAAATCAAAAATCCCACTTTTTCCCACATTTTACCTTTTTTAAACACCAATTATCCACATAACGGGATAACTGGGCGTTATATTGTGTTTAAAATGCGCAAAAGGATGATTAAATTTTCAGCAAATATAGCTAAAAGCCTTATTAATACAATGTTTTACAAAAAGTGGGTTGAAGTGGGGATTCAAAACATGATTTTGGTCCGGTTGTATACTTTATGATATGAAGTGGTGGGATTGAGGTAACCGATGTGTTAAATTTGTATCCGTTGAAGCGGCTTTCAATATTTATACTGTTGTCTTGGTTTCTGGGGCTGCAATCGCAATCCCTTTCAAACAATGCCCTGGGTATTGGGTTAAACCGCTATGGCATTGGGTTTTCATACCACCGCACTGCATTTCAGTCCAGTCCGTCCATCAACCTGCGCAAGCCATTGGGCTGGTCTTTGGATTTGGGCAATATTCAGCATCCCAAAGAAATTGCAGTGGTCAATACCGTGTTTCAAAATGCGGGCTCCTACAAGCTCGATAAAATAAATTATGTATGGGTGCTTCGCCCCGGTGCAATGTATCGGTTGTCCTTGAGTGAAAGAAAAGACAGGCGCGCCATCGGTGTTGATTTGCTGATGAGTCCCGGAATAGCGGCCGCATACTGCTGGCCTGTTTTCGTAACCACCCTGCAGGTAGATGCTTCCGGAAATGAATATTTTGCCAATGTTAAGTACAATCCCGAGGTTCATAAACCTACAGAAATAGCCGGTAGATCAGGTTTTTCAGAGGGTTTTTCTCAGGGTAGTGTCATTCCTGCCCTATCGCTGCAAGGTGGATTTAGTTTTCACTGGGGAAATTATCGTTCCGATGTCAACACACTTACCCTGGGAGCAAGGATGGATACCTATTCTAAAAAATTACCAATCTTATACCATAACGCTTTTAACAAAAGTATTTTTTCCTCCTTTTACCTTAATTTTGCCTTCGGATTGGGCAGTTGAATAGCCGCCCGTCCATTATCCATTAAACCGCTCATTGTGTTAGAACTTCCCATTGTTGCTGCCCAGGAAAAGCGAAAGCCCAGCAAGCCTTCTTGGTTAAAAATAGATTTGCCTACCGGCGAAAACTACACCAAGGTTAAGCGTATTGTTAAAGAGCATAAGCTGCACACCATTTGCGAAGATGGCCGTTGCCCCAATATGGGCGAATGCTGGGGAGCCGGGACCGCTACTTTCATGATTCTGGGGAATATTTGTACCCGCAGCTGTTCTTTTTGTGCTGTGGCCACCGGAAGGCCTACGGAATATGATGTGGACGAACCGTTCCGCGTTGCGGAAGCCGTGAAATTGATGGGTGTTAAGCACTGTGTTATCACCTCGGTAAACAGGGATGAATTAAAAGATAAGGGAGCCAGTGTTTGGGCTGCAACCATCCGTGAGGTGAAGCGCCAGAATCCGCAAACAACCATAGAAACCCTCATTCCCGATTTTAAAGCCCAATGGGATTTGCTCTACATGGTTTTGGACGAAAGACCGGATGTTGTGAGCCACAACATGGAAACCGTCGAAAGGCTTTACCGCGTCGTGCGTCCGCAGGCCAAATACCAGCGAAGCCTCGAACAAATAAAGCGCACCGCCGAATATGGACTTCGTACCAAAAGCGGAGCCATGATGGGTTGCGGTGAAACCCACGAGGAAGTTATTCAACTTATGGATGATCTACGCGAGCACCGCTGCGATGTCCTTACCCTGGGCCAATACCTGCAACCAACCAAAATGCACCTGCCGGTTGCAGAATACGTTCACCCGGATCAGTTTAAAGCCTGGGAATCAGCAGGGTTGCAAAAAGGCTTCCTCTTCGTGGAAAGTGGACCAATGGTGCGCAGCTCCTACCATGCAGAAAAGCACGTCAGGTAAGTTCTTCCTGTCAATTTTTTGCAATCATTGTAAAAAATGATACCTTAATTAGAGGAGTTTTGCTAAACCCGTTGTAATTTGCAGCAAAATATTAGTATCATTCACTTTTATGAACTTTAAAAACACATTGGTATTGTCTTCTGCGCTTTGTCTGATGACAGGCGCGGCTTGGTTTGCTTCTCTTCCTTCCGAAGATAAGCCTTCTTTGAAACACTTACTTACTGGTGAATTTGCCGGTGAAGAAGAAGAAGAAATCGGTCCCGCACTGGAATATCTCAAGCTGTTAAGGGCCAATACCCAAACAGGTACCATTGAGCAGGAATGGGTTGAATCTGCAATTAGCCAGGCCGACAGGCTGAAGGTGCTGCGTCGCGCCTCACTCACCTGGACCAACATGGGTCCGGATAATATCGGTGGCCGTTGCCGCGCCCTGCTTTTGCACAAAGATTCTACCAACCTGTGGTTCATGGGTGGTGTAAGTGGCGGCTTATTTCGCAGCAACACTTCCGGTTCAAGCTGGTATCCAATCAATGATAAACAAGAAAACCTAAACGTAACCTGCATCGCGCAAACCGATGATGGTACCATCTATTACGGTACCGGCGAAGGTGGATTCACCAACCTTTCAGGTACGCGAAACGGTTCTCCTGCCTTCTTAGGCAACGGGTTGTACAAGAGTACCAACGCGTCAGGTGTTTCATTCAATAAAATGTCCAATACCACAGATGGTCGCTTCAATGCC
>CANKVN010000017.1 GCA_947487055.1 Flavobacteriales bacterium | reverse complement strand
CCTGTCTGTATTTGATCTCATGACCGATAAATCACGTGAGAATTTGCTGGGTGAAATGGGACAGTCTTACATGACCATTTATAATAAAGCCAATGCCATAACCCTGGCGGAGGTAACCAGTGCCATTGCATTGGACAATGATACCCTCACCGAAATCGATAAGTTTGTTAAGAAACATTCCGGTTGCAAAGAGGTGAAAATTGAACAGAAAATTGATACTGCCCTAGTAGGCGGTTTGACCATCATGTTTGACGGCATGATCTACGATAGCTCTATTGCCGGTCAAATCAACAAAATGAAAAAAGAACTCAACTTAGCATAAAATAACAGCATAATGTCACAAATAAGGCCTGATGAAGTATCCAGCATCCTCAAGGAACAAATTTCCGGATTTAGCGGTGCTGCCAATCTTGAAGAAGTAGGAACCGTACTCCAAGTAGGGGACGGTATTGCCCGTATTTTCGGGTTGTATGGCGTTCAGAGTGGTGAACTCGTAGAATTTAGCAACGGCATTCGTGCTGTAGCACTTAACCTTGAAGAAGATAACGTAGGTGCGGTATTAATGGGAAACAGCACCGATATTAAAGAAGGTGACAAGGTAAAACGCACCGGTAAAATTGCCAGTATCAATGTTGGTCATGGCATGCTTGGCCGCGTTGTGAATACCTTGGGAGAAACCATCGATGGTAAAGGTCCTATCTCTGGCGAATTGTTTGAAATGCCTTTGGAGCGAAAAGCTCCTGGTGTTTTATTCCGCGAGCCGGTAAAAGAACCACTCCAAACCGGTATCAAAGCGATTGATGCAATGATTCCTATTGGTCGTGGACAGCGCGAATTGATTATCGGTGACCGCCAAACCGGTAAAACCACCATTGCGTTGGATACCATCATCAACCAAAAAGAATTTTACGAAAAAGGCCAGCCTGTATTCTGCATTTATGTGGCTTGCGGTCAGAAAGAATCTACCGTAAAACAGGTTGTGAAGTCTTTGGAAGAAAATGGAGCTATGCCCTACACCGTAGTGGTTTCAGCCCCTGCTTCAGCGCCAGCGCCATTGCAGTTTTTTGCCCCTATGGCGGGTGCTGCTATTGGTGAATATTTCCGCGATTTGGGTCTGCCAGCATTGGTTGTATATGACGATTTGTCAAAGCAAGCTGTAGCCTACCGCGAAGTATCACTTTTGCTGCGTCGCCCACCAGGACGTGAAGCATATCCCGGTGATGTATTTTACCTGCACAGCCGCTTGCTAGAGCGTGCATGTAAGTTGAATGCCAACACCGAAATTACCGAAAAAATGAATGACCTTCCGCCAAGCCTGCAAGGCAAAGTAAAGGGTGGAGGTTCATTGACTGCATTGCCTATTATTGAAACACAGGCGGGTGATGTATCTGCGTATATTCCTACCAACGTGATTTCCATTACCGATGGTCAGATATTCCTGGAATCAAACCTGTTTAACTCAGGTGTTCGTCCAGCGATTAACGTGGGTATCTCTGTAAGCCGTGTGGGTGGTAATGCACAAATCAAGTCCATGAAAAAGGTAGCAGGTACCTTGAAACTTGACCAGGCTCAGTCCCGCGAACTGGAAGCATTTGCCAAGTTTGGTTCTGATCTGGATGCTGCCACAAAAGCAGTTTTGGATAAAGGTTCACGCAACGTAGAATTGCTGAAACAACACCAGTTTTCTCCGGTAAGCGTGGAAAAACAAATTGCCATTATTTACTTGGGAACCAGCAATCAGTTGCGCGAAATTCCGGTAAACAAAGTGCGCGAATTTGAAACCGCATACCTGGATTACCTGGAAAACAAACACAAGGATGTCCTCGACCAATTGCGTTCCGGCAAAATTGATGACAGTGTTACCGCTGTTCTCGGAGCTGCAGGTAAAGAAGTTGCAAAAGCCTATCGCGCCTAATTCCTGATAACCGGATAACATGCCAAGTCAGAAAGAAATACGCAGCAGGATTTCATCCACCATAAGCACACAGCAGATCACCAAGGCTATGAAACTGGTGAGTGCGACAAAGCTTAGAAAAGCCAGTGATGCCATTGTGCGCATGAGGCCCTATGCTGAAAAGCTTCGTGGCATTATGGCTAACCTTCAGGATAGCATTGAAGATGATAAGCTTGCCGTATATTTTCAATCCCGCGATGTTAAAAAGGTATTGTTGGTGGTAATTACCAGCGACAGGGGATTGTGTGGAGCTTTCAATGCCAATGTTATCAAGCGTACACGTTTATTGATTGCTGAAAAATATGCTGAACAGCATAAAGCCGGGAATGTTACCTTGTTGTGCATTGGTAAGAAAGGGGCAGAGTTTTTGCGCAAATTGAAATATGATGTAAACACCGATTATATGCAGGTTCTGCCGGTTTTGGATGCCAACAAGGCTTTCGAAATTGGTGACCATGTTTTGCAGGAATTCCGCAGTGGTGTTTATGATCAGGTAGAACTTGTTTTCAACCAGTTTAAGAATGCGGCAACACAAATACTGACCAATGAGGTGATACTGCCTGTAATGACACAAAAAGTTTCGCAAGAAGCAAAGTCAGCACAGCTAAATGAATACCTTTTTGAACCAAACAAGGTGCAGATTCTGGAGGAGTTGATACCAAGAAGTGTTAAAACCCAGATTTACCGCGCCATGTTGGATTCACTGGCTTCTGAACATGGAGCAAGGATGGTATCCATGGATAAAGCCACGGAAAATGCCGGAGAGTTGTTGTTTGGCCTTAAACTGGCCTACAACCAGGCTCGTCAGGCAGCCATTACCCGCGAAATCAGCGAGATTGTGGGCGGTGTAGCAGCATTGGAAGGCTAATCAACCAAAAACATTTAATAAAAAAAAGCGCCGCAAAAGTGGCGCTTTTTTTATGGTTGATAAACCGTATTAATCTTTCTCTTCGTCCTGATGCTCTTTCTCTTGTTGGGCCGGGAAGGTGTCTCCAATTTCCTGTGAATGCCTTATTTTTCCTCCCATAAACCCTGCACGTGCCGATAATACAGAGCCAATTGCAACACTGGCCAGCAACAACCACTGGGTGATATTGCTGAAACGGTGGTTTTTAAGGCTGAAAAACAACATTGCCAGCGACAATATGCCTGAAGCAATAATGAATGGAACCGCTGCTTCAGCAGCCTCTTCATGTTCATGAATAGCCGCATGGGAAATGCCATTAATTTGTTCCAGTTGCTCTTCTGCAGCTTCACCGGTGTTGTTGGCCACCATACCGCCGGCTGCACTCAGAAAAACAACAACTGCGGTTGCCATGATGGTGGTTTTTGATTTCGCCAGTATACCCCACAACAGCAGGATTACTGAAAAGAAAAATCCCAGTATGGGCAGGTGATTGGTGAGCAGGTGTAAATGGGTTTGGTTCATGGTTATTGATTTTTGGTTAGTTGTAATGAACGATTTTGATGTAGATCGCTTGTAGCATCAGGCATCTAAGCGCTTTACCTGAATATACTGGTGTGTGGCTTGTATTTTTTCCATCAATAAATCCAGGTGGGCTTTGCTGTGCAGCAACACTTCCAAACGACCTTCAAATGTACCTTCAATTTCTTTCGCCTGTATATTGATACTGCGCATGTTTACTTCCATATCCTTGGAAATGATGTCAGTGATTTTACTTACGATACCTACATCATCAATACCGCTAACCGAAAGGATTGCTTCGAAAGGCTTTTCATAACCATCTGTTCTCCAGGATGCGGCAATGATACGGTAGCCATACTGACTCATTAATCGTTGTGCGTTTGGGCAATTGGTTCGGTGTATTTTAACGCCTTCTCCGACAGTGATAAAACCAAAAATCGGGTCGCCGGGTAATGGATTACAGCATTTGGCAAGGTTGTAGGACATTTCATAATCATCACCAATAACAATTAAGCCTTTGCTTTTTGCCACTTGTTTTTTAACAGGCGCTTTGGTGGTTTCTTTTTTGGCTACTGCAGGTTTTTGCAGGATTTCTTTCAGGTGAATTTTATCACTTTTGATATCGCCATTGGCAATTTTATGGTAAAATTCTGCAACAGTAGCGGTTTGAAAATGCTTAATGAGGCGTTGTATGTTTTTATCGTTTAGTACCTCATTTTGGCTCTTAAACTTACGCTCCATCATTTCTTTTCCAAGCCCAGCCATGCGTGTTTTTTCCAGTTTCAGGTATTCCCTGATTTTGCTTCTGGCCTTGCCTGTTTTAACCTGATCCAGCCAGCCGGCGTTGGCCCGTGGTTTTTGGGTGGTTAGGATTTCTACTATATCGCCGTTTTTTAACACATGGTTAATGGAAACCAGTTTGTTGTTTACCTTGGCACCAATGGTATGGAGGCCCACCTGGCTGTGAACGGCAAACGCGAAATCCAGTGCAGTTCCTCCCAAGGGTAGGTTCTTTACGTCACCTTTCGGCGTAAACAGGTATATCTCTTCGCCAAGTAAGCTAAACCTAAATTCGCTAACCAATTCAAGGGCACTCAGGTCATGGTTTTCCAGGGTGTCTTTCACATTTGCCAGCCAGTTTTCAAAAGCCTGATCCTGCGGTGTTGTGCTGCTGTCGCCTTCTTTATAACGCCAATGTGCGGCCAAACCGCGTTCGGCAACGTCATTCATCCGTTTGCTGCGAATTTGAACCTCAACCCATCTGCCTTTGGGCCCTAAAACCGTTGCGTGCAACGCTTCATAACCATTGCTTTTTGGCTGGCTCAGCCAATCGCGCAGGCGGTTTCCATGACTTCGGTATTGGTCAGTTATGATCGAGTAAACTTTCCAACAATCGGCTTTTTCCAGAAACAGGGGAGAATCAATGATTACGCGTATAGCGAAAACATCATACACCTCTTCAAAAGGTATTTCCTGAACCTTCATTTTTCGGGCAATGCCAAAAATGCTTTTGGGTCTGCCCTTAATTTCTACAATTTTCAGGTCGGTTTTTTCCAGTTCTGATTTCAGTGGTTCTATAAACTCCCGGATATACCGTTGTCTTGCTATTTTGGTTTCTGCAAGTTTTCTGGAGATTTCACGGTACAGTTCAGGCTCTGTAAATTTCAATGCCAGGTCTTCCATTTCGGATTTGATGGCGTTTAAACCCAAACGGTGGGCAAGTGGAGCGTATATATACGTAGTTTCCGATGCTATTTTTAGTTTGGTGTTTTCACTTACCGAGCCCAATGTACGCATGTTGTGCAGTCGATCGCACAATTTTATCAAGATTACCCTCAAATCTTCTCCCAGCGTAAGGAGCATTTTTTTGAAGTTCTCTGCCTGTATGCTGTGTTCCTTGTCTACATTATCGAATACGGTACTAATTTTGGTTAGTCCATCAATAATAGAAGCTACTTTGGCACCAAAGCGGTGCTCAATATCTTCAAGTGTGATTTCGGTGTCTTCCACCACGTCATGCAGCAGCGCGCAGATGGCACTAGTTGGGCCAAGGCCTAACTCGCCAACCGCAATTTGGGCTACCGCCAGCGGATGAAAAATATAAGGTTCACCACTTTTCCTAACCATCCCTTCGTGAGAGCGGGCTGCCAGGTCAAAAGCTTCCCTTAACTGGTTGAGTTTTTCCCTGGGTACATCTTTGCCAAGCGAACGCAACAAGTGCTTGTACCGCTTTAGCAATTCGGTACGGTAAATTTCGTAGGTTTCTCCCTCCAGTAATGGCATGACTTAAAATCAGGCTTTGTTCATTTCAGCAAAATGATGGAAGAAGCGCGGGATGGTTTCAATGCCTTTTAAATAGTTGAAAATGCCGTAATGTTCATTGGGAGAATGCAGGGCGTCGCTGTCCAGGCCAAATCCCATTAAAACCACTTTGGTTTGAAGTTCTTTTTCAAACAAGGCTACGATTGGAATACTGCCACCTCCACGGGTTGGAATGGGTTGTTTTCCAAAGGTGTCATTCATGGCAGCAGCAGCGGCTTTGTAGGCAATGCTTGTTGTTGGCGTTAGTACAGGTTCGCCACCGTGGTGAGGCCTTACCTCAACACGGATGCCGGGAGGCGCTATTTTTTCAAAATGATTCTTAAATATCTCGGTAATGGCCTCACTGCTTTGGTTTGGCACAAGTCGCATGCTGATTTTTGCAAATGCTTTGCTGGGCAAAACGGTTTTGCTGCCTTCGCCGGTGTATCCACCCCAAATACCATTTACATCCAATGTTGGACGAATGCCGGTGCGCTCTATGGTGCTAAAACCTTTTTCTCCGTATACATCATTAACAGCCAGGTCTTTTTTGTAGGCTTCCAGATCAAACGGAATGCCGGACATGGCTTCTCTGTCTGCCGCAGATGTTTCCAGCACATCTTCATAGAAACCGGGGATGGTGATGTGTCTGTTTTCATCGTGCAAGCTGGCAATCATGCTGCAAAGAGCATTGATGGGATTGGCTACTGCGCCACCATAAACTCCGCTGTGTAAATCGCGGTTGGGGCCGGTAACTTCAACTTCTACATAAGAAAGGCCACGTAAGCCAATATCAATGGAAGGCACATCGTTTGCAACCATGGAAGTATCGCTTATCAGAATTACATCCGCTTTCAGTTTATCCCGGTTGGAAACGCAGTAGGGGCCCAGGTTTCCGCTGCCTACTTCTTCTTCTCCTTCGATCATGAATTTAACATTGCAGGTCAATGTGCCGGTTTGAACCATGGTTTCAAAAGCTTTAACATGCATGAAAAACTGACCTTTGTCATCCGCCGCGCCACGTGCATAGATTTTTCCATCACGAACTGTTGGTTCAAATGCCGGTGTAATCCACAAATTATCCGGAGCGCTAGGCTGCACGTCATAATGGCCGTAGATTAATACGGTTGGCCATGATGGATTTACAATTTTCTCACCATAAACGATGGGATGTCCGGCAGTTTCTTCGATAGAAACATTGTCGGCACCAGCTTTGCTGAGGTGGTCTGCAACGGCTTCCGCACATTTGCGTACATCACCGGTAAAAGCGCTGTCAGCACTGATGCTGGGGATTCTCAGCAAATCAAATAGTTCGTGGAGGAAACGGTCTTTATGTTGTTCTATATATGTCGTTTGGCTCATAGTGGCCGCAATTTACAGCAGGTATCACATTTTCAGTAATAGAAATGACATAACTTTTATACATTTGTATCAATGCGTGATACAACCTCCATAACCATCCAGGGATTTAAAAATCAGTTCTTTATTTGGGAAGTCATTATAACGATAGTCGTATTTGTTGCCATATATTTGTTTTTGAAAGCGTTTAAACAAAAAGAAACCGAATCCAAGAAACACAATCAGCATTACGAGCGCTTTGAAGATTAAACCGATTGCATGATGGAAACCCTGATTCATTTTTTTAGCCAGTTGCACCCGATAATGCAGGGCTTGGTGGCCACCATATTTACCTGGCTGGTAACCGCATTTGGCGCCTCTTTTGTGTTTTTCATGAAAGATATCCGGCGGGGATTTATGGATACCATGTTGGGTTTTACCGGAGGGGTGATGATTGCCGCCAGTTTCTGGAGTTTGTTAAATCCGGCCATTGAAATGGCCGAATTAACCTGGGCGCCTCATTGGGCCTGGGTTCCTGTTGCAATAGGATTTATACTCGGAGCCTTATTTATTTTTGGACTGGATCAATTTTTACCGCACCTGCATATTAATGAACCGATGGAAAAGCGGGAAGGGGTGAAAACAGATTGGAACAGAACCGTGTTGCTGGTATT
The DNA here is from genome assembly GCA_947487055.1 of Flavobacteriales bacterium. Taxonomy (GTDB): domain Bacteria; phylum Bacteroidota; class Bacteroidia; order NS11-12g; family UBA955; genus RGEC01. Next base: position 24,878 of record CANKVN010000017.1, on the reverse strand, counting down.
GGCCATCACCTTGCACAACATTCCCGAAGGATTGGCTGTAGGTGTAGCCTTTGGAGCCGTAGCCGAAGGACTTCCCGGTGCAGATATGGGTGCCGCCATTGCGCTTACCATCGGCATTGGTATTCAGGATTTTCCTGAAGGCCTGGCTGTTGCAATTCCCTTGCGCCGGTTTGGATTGAGCCGCTGGAAATCATTTCTGTGGGGCCAGTTGAGCGGTGTTGTTGAGCCGGTTGCCGGTGTGCTTGGCGTTGCTTTGGTTATGCTGGCTCAGCCAATTTTGCCTTACGCCCTTGCATTTGCTGCAGGAGCCATGATTTATGTGGTGGTGGAAGAAGTAATTCCGGAAACCCAGCGCGATGGGCATACCGATAAGGCAACCCTTGGCCTGATCTTTGGTTTTGTGATAATGATGGCGCTGGATGTAGGACTGGGTTAATCCATCAATAGAAATAACCTTTTGAGCGCTTAAAGTTGCTCAGGTTGAAATAGTAACTGAAACCAATTTGTAAAAAACCACCCCGGTAATTGAGGGGAAATTTTTGTTTTAGGTCGGTGCCGTGAGAAACGGTCATGGTGGCATCGTTGCTAAGTGACTGGGTATAGGTTACACCAATCTCATACCGGTTGTTGTTTTCAGAAACCCCACCCATGGCAAAACCCAGGTAAAACATGGGATAAAAGTTGCGTTCTGCCCGCTCGGTAATTTTGAAACTGGTGCGGGTATCGGAATTGGATAACGTGGTTGAATCTTTCCTGAAATTAAAATTACCAACCACCCCAAACTTTTCCATGATGAAATTCTGTGCATTGAACTGTTGTTTAAAATTCAATCCCAAAGGAATGTTCATGCTCCAGAATTTCCTTACAATATCCGGATTTTGCGGCAAGGTATCGTTGTATAGCCGATAGCCTTTTTGGATAAAATTGGCGCCAAAGGCAATGCTGGCATTGCTGCTCAGGTCATAGAGACCGCTAAGGCCAACGGCCACGCCCAAACGGTTGCGCTTGCTGAAATTTTGAGGAAAGGTATCGCTGTTTACACTTTTGCTGAAGTTTGCGCCTGCATTGAATCCAAGCATGAACCGGGATTCCTTTTCAGTATTCTGTGCGGAAAGTGACCATGCTTCTAGCAGCATGAAAAGAAACAATACCTTTTTTTGCATGGCACAAAATTAAGATAGAATTCAAGTTTTCCAATTGAATATCGGTGGATGCATTTTATTCAATAAGCGCCTAACAATGAATAACTTTGTAGCATGTGGCAATCAACAGCGCTAAAAGCACTCAAAGAAACATTGGAACTACACCGCACTGATTCGCAGTGGGCATTAAAAAAGGAGGAGGCCGTGCTTTACAACCGCTGGTTTACCCCGGATACCATTAACCAAAGTTTGGATGCCTGGGTTGAGGTCCTTGAAAAGCAGGCTGATGAATGGTTGGGCCGATATTTGTTGCCCACTGATTTTTGCCAAAAGACCTTGGGGATTATCATGGCCGGAAACATTCCGCTGGTTGGGCTGCACGACCTTATATGCGGGGTGATTACCGGCTTCAACATACGGATAAAAGCCAGTTCAGACGATTCGGTGTTGATGAAGTTTGTGGTGGAACAATGGTTCAATAAATTGCCGGAATGGAAAGATAAGGTGGTTTTTTCCGATGATTTTAAAGGCCTTGATGCAGCTATTGCCACAGGAAGCAACAACAGCGGCCGTTATTTTGAATACTATTTCAGGAATATACCGCATGTGCTTAGGGGGCATAGAAACAGCCTTGCTGTTATTGGTGAATCTACAACTGACCAAGAAATTCAGGAACTGGGAAAGGATATCTTTTCCTATTTTGGATTGGGTTGCCGCAATGTGACCCATTTATTGCTGCCTTCAGGGTTTGATGTTATCCGTATTTTCAAGGCCTGGGAGCCGTATTCGGATATAATCAACCACAACAAATACGCAAATAATTATCATTACCACCGTGCAATTTTGTTGATGAACCTGGACAAGCACCTGGACAATGGTTTTGTGCTATTGAAGGAAACGGAAACGTTATACAGTCCGGTTGGGATGGTTGGTTATCAGTTCTACCAGTCTGAATCAGAAATCCAGGATTATTTAAATGCCCATGAAACAGAAATTCAGGTTGCTGTAGGATTTGGACAAAAAGTGAATTTTGGTGAAGCCCAAAGCCCGGCATTGTGGGATTACGCAGATAATTTTGATACCCTAAACTGGCTGTTGCAACATTACCAGGCCGCGTCCAAAAGCTGAACAACGGCTTTTGCCATTGCATTTTCGCTGTCCAGCAGCGGATTGATTTCTGTGATTTCGAAAGCCACTGTTTTTGGGTTGTTAAGCAACGTTTTAAAAACCAGAGCGGCATCTTCCAGGGATAAACCATCGTCAACAGGTGTGCCTGTGCCCCTTGAAATACTCGGATCCATAGAATCTACATCAAAGCTGATATAGAGGTGGTCGCAATCGGATAGGTAGTTAAGCGCTTCCTGCAGAATGGCATTCATTCCCAGTTTCTTAACCACTTCCGGCCTGAACAATTTGATTCCGTGGTGCTCTGCCAACTGAATTTCTTCGGATTCATAATCTCGGATGCCAATATATACAAGGTCTCTGGGCTGTATTTTCGGAGTGATTTGTGAAGGACCGCATGATTTTAACAAATGCCATTGTTTTATGGCATCCGCATCGGGTTGGTTTTTTTGGCAAATGATATTATCATCACCAATCAGCGCGTTCATGGCCATTCCGTGGATATTGCCGGACGGCGTGGTAAACGGCGAATGCAAATCCAGGTGTGCATCAATCCAGATAACCCCCAGCCGGGTATTTGGAAAATGTTGTTTAACCCCGGTAACAGATCCAATGGCATTGCTGTGATCCCCACTCAGAATAATGGGCTTTTTGTGGTTTGCAATGGTCTTTTCTACCAAAAGGGCAGTGGCTTTGGTGGCTTTTATTACGCCTTCAATATGCTTGGAAAAAGGATAATGAACAGGCCTGATAGCAATGTCATTAAAATCTTCAACTGTTTCCCATGCCGCTTCAGTGATTTGATGGGCCTGAAGGTTCCATGCCTCATGGTAAAGCGCCGATGGTCCTAAACTTGCCCCTCTTTTTCCTGCACCATTCTCAAACGGGGCTTCAATGATGATTTTTTCCTTTTCCATAGGCAGTTTTTGATGCGGTTTTGGCGAATATAGCAGAAAAATACCAATTGCCCGAACCTGCTAGGGTTTCAATCTTTCCCAGATAATGTAAGGCCCCGGTTCTGCTATTTTTCGGAAGGACTGATAAAAATCAGTATCTACTTTATAATCACAGCGGGTAATGATTTTTACCGGAAGGTTAGTGGGTTTGGCCATTAGCCAATGTTTGCGCGCAGTATAATTGGGTGCGGTTTCATTCGGAAATGCTTGTTTTGCGCCTTCACTCCATGGACCTTTCATGGTTTCCGGGCTCACTTTTCCGTAAAATAATATTGCGTAGGTTTTATAATGCCATGCCTCAAACAGTTGGTTTTCGATACTTTCCCGTTCTATTGCTCCAATCACTTCTCCTTGCAATTGCTTTTCTGCTTTTGGCAGGATGAAAATGTAAATGCATTGTGCAAAAATCAACACAGCAATAAACAATGGTGCCGCTTGCTTTGTCCAGCCCATGGCAAACCGAAAAATCCATACGACGGCAAAAATCAAAAACAACAATGCCGGTATGCCTTCAAATCCACTCCAGAGGTCACCCTTGGTCAATAAACGCAGTGCGAATGGATCATTTTTCAGCAAAGGTGCGAGCAAAACATCCCTGTTTTCTGCAGTGAGCAGGTAGGGAGCAACAGCGAAGAAAACAGCCAAAGGCAGAAGGCTAAGCAACAGCGGGATGCTCAGCCATCGGGAGATGCTGATTCTGTTGGTGAACGCTCCATAGAGGGCGTATGCCGCCATAAAAGCCAGTGGTATCCAGCAAAGGCTGCTGTAGTGAATGATTTTGGTGGTAACGATGGAAAAGATAATCAGTACGGTCCAGAATAGCCCGCGCATGTAGCTGAATAACAATGCTGAGTTGCCGGTAGCCCTTTCAGGATTGCGGAATAAATACGGAAAGGCAAAGATGACCGCAGGGGTGCACAGGAAAAACAACACCACCAAATGGTAGTACCAAGGCTGGTTATGCCATTCGATCTGGCCTTGCAGCAACACGATTTGATATCGGAAAAATTCTGCCAGAAACCAAGTGCCACGGTGGTATGTTTCGATGCCAAGCCACAGGCCTATGGTGAAAGTGAAGGCAAAAAAGGCCACCAACAGGTTGAGTTGCCCGGGCCACGCATTTCTGCCATTCTGAACGAGCCTGATAACGGCCAGGATTCCCACAATCAAAAGAGCAACAGGCCCTTTGGTGAGGACAGCAAGGCCGGCAAAAATGCCAAACAGCAGGTAGTGAATACGTGCATTGTTGCTGTTCATGATTTCCAGCTCTGCCATAAACCACTGGTAAACGGCCAGAAAGATGAAAAGGTTAAAAACCGGATCGATAATTCCTGTTTTGAAATACAAACCAGGAGCCAGGCTGCCGGCATAAGCCAAAGCAAAAAACAACCCAAAGAAATGCCCTACATGCTTGCGGCCGATATGGTAAAAAACATTTAAGGAAATGATACCCGCAACAGCATTAGGAAATCGGGCGGCAAACTCATTGATGCCAAATAGCTTCATGGAAATGGCCTGCATCCAAATGAAAAGAGGTGGCTTTTCCCAAAAAGGCTCAAAAGCAATTTGCACGCGGCCCCAATCGCCGGTGGTCAACATTTCGCGGGCACCTTCGGCAAAATTAATTTCGTCCCAATCAAACAGGTGGAATGAGCCCAGAAAAGGCACATAAAGCAATATTGCCGCTAGGGTAATCAGCAGGTGAATGATTGTTTTACGACTCACAATGTTAATCCTTTAAGTGCTTTGATTCGTTTGCTGCCAATGATGAAAACCAGCCAAACCAGCATGGCAATGCTGATTCCGGCGGCCACATCCTTTAGGTAATGCTGGCCCAAATACAAACGCGAAAATCCCACCAATCCGGCTAAAATAAAATACAATATTTCAACAATGCGAAAGCGGTTCACAAAAGCGAGCATGGCAAATCCGGTAAAAGCAGCAGCAGTATGTCCGCTTGGAAATGATTTCCAGGAGCCAATGGGGCTGCCAGGGACTTCAAAGAGCGCGCTGCCAAGCTCTTGTATAGGTCGGGGTTCGTTGAGGCCGAATTTGAGGCCTTGAACGATGAAAAATTCAAGTAAAAAACAAATGCCAAACCAAAGTCCAATTTTTGGTTGTTTGTAAATGGCAAAAAGTATAGAAAAAACAATAATTGGCCACTCGGCCAGCTGGGTATAAAAAGCAAAAAATTTATCGGTCAGAAAATTGTGCAACTGATTGGCAGTCAGGGTAGGGGTAGCGGTGTCTATTAACAGCAGAGAACCAATGCAAAAGAACAGTAATATTACCGTCGCAATGAAATAATATTGGCCTCTCATATTTGCTTACAAAGATACAAACTGATTTTGAGCAACATTTTAATTTTGAAATATGAATTAAAATGATTTTTTTGCATGTTATTAATCCCGACTACCCCTAAATTGAAAACGCTATGAGCCCCAAAGCCAATAAACGCCTGAAACTGGAACTGGAGTACCCCCTCCGTTCCTCTACCAGTATATTGTTTCAATATATTTCAACACCATCAGGCCTTCAAAGCTGGTTTGCTGACCATGTCGATGTTATCGGCAGCAGCAGGTATCGGTTTCGCTGGGATGATCAAACAGAGATAAATGCTGTAGTGCTAAAAAACGTGACCAATAAATTTATCCGTTTTAGCATGGAAAATGCGCAGGGAAACGATGAATTTATGGAGTTTAGGATTGTTCAGGACGACATTACCGGCGATGTTGAACTGGTAATTACGGAATTTATCAATGATGGTGAAGAAGATAATGCTGCATCCATTTGGGATTCTGCAGTAGACAACCTCCGCCATGTAATCGGCGCTTAAATCCCCAGTTCGGTAAGGGCCAGCCAGGCCATTAATCCGCATCCGTTTTCAAGAGAATCTTCATCCACATCAAAGGATGGATGGTGCACACTGTTCACAATGCCCCTTTCTTCGTTTCGAACCCCCAGGCGGTAAAAACAGCTTGGAACTTCCTGTGAATAATAGGCGAAATCTTCTGCAGCCATCCAAATGTCCAGTGGTGTAACTTCGCTTTTACCAAGGTAGGCCTCAGCAGAATGGATGCAGCGTTCGGTGAGTGAAATATCATTTTTCAGGAAAGGATACCCGCGGCGAATTTCCAAAGTTACCGAGCCTCCCATACTGTTTGCAATTCCATTGGCAATGGCACTAATGCGCTCATGTGCCTCGGAACGCCATGCCTCGTCCAGCGTGCGGAAGGTTCCTTCCAGCTTCACTTCAGAGGGAATAACATTGGTAGCACCGTTGGCCACTACTTTTCCAAAAGACAATACCGAAGGAATTGCAGGATTTGCAATTCTGGAAACCACTTGTTGCAGCGCAACGATGATGTGGGATGCAATTAAAACCGGATCGATATTGTAATGCGGCATGGCACCATGTCCGCCTTTTCCGGAAACTGTCATATAAATTTCGTCGGTACTGGCCATATACAGGCCAGGTCTGAAACCTGTTTTTCCGCTTTGTATTTGTGGCATCACGTGTTGCCCTATCATCACATCGGGTTTTGGGTTGTCCAGTACACCATCCTTAATCATCAGGCTGGCGCCGCCGGGAAGTTTTTCTTCGCCAGGCTGAAATACCAGTTTTACGGTACCTGAAAAATGTTCTTTCAGGGAATTGAGGATGGTGGCAGCACCCAATAATGAGGTGGTGTGCACATCGTGTCCGCATGCATGCATTACGCCCTCGTTTTGGCTGCGGTATGGCCTTCCGTCGTTAACTTCCACAATAGGTAAGGCATCCATATCTGCCCGTAAACCCACTGTTTTGGCATTGCCTGGCTTCTGTCCTTCAATCAGTGCAACAACGCCTGTATTGGCCATTCGCTGGGTTTTTAAGCCCAGTTTTTCATGTAAATAAGATTCCACCCAGGCCGCAGTGTTGTATTCATGAAAGGACAATTCCGGATTCATGTGCAAATGTCTGCGCATCTCCACCAGCTGGGGTTTGAGCGATTTTGCCTGCGTTTTTATGATGTTTATCAATTCTTCCGGATTGTTTTCCTGATGTTGCATATTGCGGTATCTTTGTTTTTGAAGTTACTTTGCAAAACTAAATAGGTTGAAGCAACTATTTTACATATTGATTGCAGCGGTCTCTGTTTTATTTTCGGGATGCCAGAAGCTGGCCACCCGTGAACAGTATTCTTTAGATGCAAGATTCAAAAGTGTATTTGGCTTTCCATCCACTTCCAGCTGGGTTTATTACCTTTCTTCGGATACCCGTGTGAAAGAAAATGTAACCATTAAAAATAAGCTGGAGGGCAAGATGCGGTTTGATAATCTGGAGCAGGAATTTATTTCCTACGAGCTTCATTCTGATAAGGATAGTGTTCAGCTGATTCGTTGCATGGCCACGGGAGAAAATACTGCGCGGTGGTCTTTGCTATATAAAGACTCCTTTTACCGCCAGGTGGCAGAGTTGTACTACAGTTCCTCCTTATTTAGCGGAATAATGGGGAATGGTGATACAGTTACCTATTTGCAGAATTTGAGCGTAGGTGATGTGATGTACTACAACGTTGTTGAATTGAAATCGGCCAGAAAGAAAATCTACAACCGCCTTTATTTTGCTGAGAATACCGGCATTGTGCGAAAAGATTATACCAATGGCAAGGTATTTTTATTGAAATCATTTCGTTATTGATTAATTTCGGGGCATGATCAGCCCGAACTCCATAGAGCAGTTGTTGAATGCTGTTGTCGTTGAGGATGTTGTTGGCGATTATGTGAACCTAAAGCGTTCCGGATCCCGATACAAAGGGGTTTGTCCGTTTCACGATGAAAAAACACCCAGTTTTGTGGTTTCGCCGACAATGGGGATTTACAAATGTTTTGGCTGCCAGAAAGGTGGCAATTCCATTCAGTTTCTCATGGATATTGACAACCTCAGTTATCCTGAGGCGGCTCGCACCCTGGCAAAGCGCTATGGTATTGAACTGATAGAAACAGGAGGCGGCCAGGATGACAGTGAATTCAGGGAAAAGCAAAAGATAAGGGAAAGCCTTCAGGCAGCGCTGGATTACGCGGCAGGCTATTTCGAAAAGCAACTTCAGGAAACCGAAGAGGGTAAAACCAAGGCCATGCCTTATTTCAAGGAAAGGGGCTACACTGCAGAAACCATTCGCAAATGGAGGCTGGGATACAGTCCTGAGGCATGGGAAGCCTTTACCCAAAAAGCGCATTTGGATGGCTACAAAACAGAATACCTGGAACAGGCCGGCCTGATTAAGAAGCGCGACAATGGCTCCTATTACGATTTGTACCGCAACCGGGTTATTTTTCCGTTGATCGGGGTAAGTGGCAAGATGATTGGATTCGCCGGTCGCAAGATGAGCAGTACCGATCCAGCGCCTAAGTATGTCAATTCACCGGAAACCGAACTATACAAAAAGAGTGATTTTCTTTATGGTATTTTTCAGGCAAAGAATGCCATAAAAAAGACGGATAAGGTTTACCTTACGGAAGGTTATACCGACGTAATAACCCTGCACCAGGCGGGAATTGAAAATGCCGTTGCCAGCAGCGGTACTGCCCTCACGCCTAATCAAATCAAGCTGATCCGTAGGTTTAGCCAAAATGTTACGGTGGTTTATGATGGCGATAAAGCCGGTATAAAAGCCTCATTACGCGGAATAGATTTGCTGCTTTCCGATGACCTCAATGTGCGCGTAGTGCCACTTCCGGATGGCGAAGATCCTGATTCGTATTGCACCAGGCTGGGTGCTGAAGGCTTTGCTTCGTATCTGGAGCAAAATGAGCAGAATTTTATTTTGTTCAAGGCGAAATTGCTGCTTCAGGAATGTGGTGATGATCCAATCAAAAAATCAGAGGCCGTTCGGGATATCCTGCAAAGTGTTGCCTGTATTGGCGATTCACTAAAAAGAAACGCCATGAACCGCGAACTTGCAAGGGTTTGCGAAACCGATGAATCCTTGCTGGCTGCGGAGTTGGGTAAATTGCTCAGAAATAAAAACCTGAAGGATGAACAGCAGGTTATCAATGGGGTAAAAAAAGCAACAGCAGCGGCAGGTGTGCAATTGCCCAAGGAGCCGCTATCTGATGTTTATGTGGAAAGGGCCCTTTTTAGGCTGTTGTTGTTGCATGGTGATGCCCAGTGGGACGAAATGGTTACCGTTGGTGAGTTCATTATGAAAGAAATCAGGGAAGATGAGGAGCTGTTGTTTTCGGATGAAGTCTGCGCTATGCTTGCTTCTCAGATAAAATTTGGAACGCTGGAAAAGTGGCCGGGGGCAACGTATTTTGTTCAGCACCAGGATTCCGGTATTGCTTCATGGGCTGCAGGAGAATTGTCTTCGGGTTACGAACTGAGCAGTGCATTTGCCGATAATTTTATCTTTGTGAAAACAGACGGGGATAATTATAAAAATGAATTGATAGCTGTTTTTCGGTACCTGAGACGCAAAAAACTGGACAACCTGATACGTCATTATACCAATTTGCTCAAGCATCCTGAGGCGGATGTGGAGGAAGTGCTGGAATATTTAAACTACCTCAATGAACTGAAAAGTGTTTTAGCCAAAGATATTGGCGGGGTTGTTTTTTCCGTTTAATGAGGCGGATTTAACCAAAGAAATGGCTTTGAAATAACGTTTTTGCCGCTTTTAATATGCTTTTTCAAGGTATTGAAGCTTGGTTATGTTTTTGTAAGTAGCTTTTAATCAATATATTGTGGTTTAAAAACGTGTTTGGCACGTTATTTGCTTAATTGTTAGCAATGAAAAAGTTGTTAACGACATTGGTTTTTGTGGTAATGTTTGTGGCGACGGCGGCTACCCTCAATCAGAGGCGTACCCTGGTGGTTGAAAGCGAAGATCAGGACAAAGATTCTGTAATGATTGTAGGCGATAAGTTGAAATTCGATTCCCTGCAATTGTCACTAAAAACCATTCCCAAAGCACAGCATTTGTATACTGTTGCCAAAAAAACTGTTGGAAAGTGGGCTAAATTATTTATCGTTATTAAGATAGAAGAAAGTGGTGCCGACGGACAAAACAGTTTTTATGCAAAGAACTACGCCAACCTCACCGGCATGCGTTTTCCCGGAAAAGGCAGAAAGACAACGGCAGTAAAATCAGGCTATGATTATTATGCTGTTTTTAATCACTGGCATGATTGCATGGTAGACTTTGGATACTACATGGAAGTGATGGAAGATTTATTCCAAAAGAAAAATGGTAGGGCGGCAAAAGATGAATATGAAATGGTCAACTTCATGTTTGGTTCATTCAATATTCATGGCAAATGGAAGAATGATGTTACCTGGCTTTTAAACAACTTCCGTTATAAATAAAAAGATATTAAATTTATGAAGAAGCCTGCCTGTGCAGGCTTTTTTTATGGGCAAAACCCAATGCAAATGCACAACAAAGGATTGAGGCGATTGCGCAACATCCAAATATTTGGTTGTAACCCAGTTGGCAGTGGGTGAAAAGATGTCCCGCACCCCAGCCACCAATGATAATTCCTGTTTCCAGCGCCATAAACAACATGGACAAGGATCGTCCCCTGGTTTCTTTGGTGCTTAGGTCTCCGGCCCATGCAAACAGTGATGGTGCATTAAATCCCTGGCCGATGCCATACAAAATGGCTGAAAGAAAAAATCCGTAATCAAACAATAACATTAACAAAGCGATGATTTGAAAACCACTGCCGATGGCAATGCTCAAGGAGCGGCCCATGCGATCGCTTAGTTTGCCGCTAAAAACCCGCACCAATAAGCTGCTGCCAATATATACGGTCAGGAAAATGCCTTTGTTTTGATATCCCTTTTGGAGTGTATAATCCGGTAGAATGGTTAAAAGTGTGCCCAGAGGAATACAAACCAGCAACATCAACAGGGCGGGTGGCCAGGATTTCCAGTAAAAAATACTGCCGCTGCGTTGCTCTGTGGCTTCAGGTTTTGTTTCTGGCAGTTGCATGAAAATAACAATCGCCAGCAAGGCCAGCAACGAACTTCCCCAATAAAGGCTTTTTTCACCCATATAAAGCACCAAAAGCGAGCCAACGGCGTAGCCAAGTGCAGTACCTGAATTGCTGAATATTCCCTGCCAGCCCAAGGCTTCGGCCCTGCGTTTCTCCGGAACCACATCGGTGGTGAAAGCGGTGAATCCGGTGGGAGAGAAGCCGGTTGAAAAGCCATGCACGAATCGGATGAGGAAAAACAAGGTAATGGTATTTGCAAGCGGATAAAAGATACCGGCAACAACACAAAACATGGCGCCTCCAATCATGGCGGCTTTTCTTCCCAATCGGTCTGTAACCCACCCGCTCAGGGGCCTTGCGATAAGTGCGCTAAATGCAAATGCAGGTAAAATATAACCGATGTAGGCTGCGCCACCTGCTGCCCTAAGGGCATCAGGAAGTTCGGGTAATATCATGTTGAAAGACAGGAAGAAAAACAATGAACCAAGGCTCATCAGCCAAAAATTCAAGGGGAATGAACGAAACCAGTTACCCATGAAAAGCCACAAGTGGCATTTGCCTGCCTCGGCCAAAGGCCTTGGTCGTTACCCTCAAAATAGGCGGTGCCTGAAAACGCTTATACTCGGCCCTGTTTACCAGATTGATGATTTTATCAACCATTGAGGAATCGTAACCTTGCGCCTTAATTTCATCGCGGCTTCTGCGCTCTTCGATGTACAGGTGAAGTATTTCATCCAGTATGGCATATTCGGGTAGGCTGTCGCTGTCTTTTTGGCCCGGCCTTAACTCTGCAGAAGGCGCTTTTGTTAATATTTCACGCGGTATGATTTCCTGTTCCCGGTTGATGAAATTCGCCAGGGCGTAAACCTTTGTTTTTAAAACATCCCCAATGGGGCTTAGCCCACCGCACATGTCGCCATAAAGGGTGCTGTAGCCAACGGCCATCTCGCTTTTGTTGCTGGTGTTGAGCAGCAAATAACCAAACTTATTGCTCATGGCCATAAGCAAATTGGCCCGGGTTCTGGCTTGCAAATTTTCTTCGGTTAAATCGGCCGGCATTTTTTCGAAAGCAGGCTTCAGGCTTTGGTTATAGGCCTCGAAAATACTGTTGATGGGCATGATTTGGTATTCATTACCCAGGTTTTTGCTCAATGCAATGGCGTCGTCTATGGAACCCTGGCTGCTATATGGCGAGGGCATCAGCAAGGCCATCACATTCTCCGGCCCCACAGCTTCGCAGGCCAATGCCTGCACCAAAGCACTGTCAATGCCGCCGGAAGCGCCCAGGATTATTTTTTTGAAACCGGATTTCTTTACATAATCGCGAATACCAAAAACAATGGCATCATGCATCAGGGCAGTTTCTTCAGGTTCGGAGAAATGCACGGGCACACCCAAAAAGTCTGCATTGCCAAGGGTGATATAGGCAATTTGCTCCTCAAATAAGGGCAATTGCTTTACGGTTTGGCCTGCAGCATTGATAACCTGGCTATCGCCGTCAAAAATCAAGTCTGTATTGGCGCCAACCTGGTTTACATATACAATGGGCAATCCGAATCGCTGTATGTTTCCTGAAAAAACCTTGTCGCGCAAGTGTATTTTCCCAATGTTAAATGGAGAAGCACTTGGATGGATAATGAGCTGTGCGCCTGCGAGCTTGAGGGATTGCAAAGGACTTTTCTCGTAGCGGAAATCGTTGTACATATCCCACAAATCCTCACAAATGGCTATGCCCAGTTTTACCCCTTTAAAGTCTATAACACCTACATCATGGGCAGGTTCAAAATAGCGTGCTTCGGAGAAAACATCGTAGGTGGGCAATAGGGTTTTGCGAACGATGTGTTCAATTTTGCCATGTTGCATAAAGCAGGCTACATTGAACAATCCTTTGCCTTTTTCGCGGTTGCGCATAACGCCGCCAACCACCGCTGCAATTCCCTGACAGCTTTCTGCAATGGCTTCAAGGCTTTGCTCGCATTTTTCCACGAACCATTCATAATCCAGCAAATCTTCCGGGGGATAACCGCATACGGTTAATTCACTGAAAACAACCAAATCGGCACCATGGCCTTTGGCTTCTGTAATGGCTTCATATATTTTGGCGGTATTCAGCTCAAAATCACCAATGCGGTAATTGAGCTGCGCCAGTGCGATTTTCATCCGTTACTGATCAAAAAAAGATGCCAAGCTGTATGCCCAGATAATTGTTTCTGCCATCAACTTTTTCGTCAACAAACAAATCGGAAAAGGCATTGTCAAAACGCAAACCTGCAACAAACGTGGTGCGGCCGCTGATTTTGGATTCTATGCCGGCGCCCAGCACCAATGGCAACCTTGCGGCGCGAACATTGTCCTGAAAGGAACCATTTTGATTGGCATCACCTTTAAAGTCATAGTTGTCGTTTGATCCTGAATTTGGATTGTGTGATTTGGAGCCACCGCTGTAAATAGTGGGTTGCGCAACCGTTTTTACTTTTTGCTGGATCAGGAATGAAGGTGCAACACCAAATTGGCCCCAGTACTTGAGGTTGCCTATTTCATTGGTTTTCAATTTCAATGTCAGCGGAATTTGAATGTATTGCAGGTTGTAACTGAAATTAACGTCTTTGTATGGAATGCCCGCCGGTTTGGACCACAACAGTGTATCGGTCGCGTTTACTTTGGTAGGAGCGGAGGTTACGATAAATTCGGTACTGAACCAGTAGTTGGGGTTTTTGGCAATGTTGATATCCGCCATGAGCCCGTAACTGAAACCCAGTCCCATGCCATTGTTTTCCATGGCTCCTTCCATGATGCGGGTCCAGGTGAAATTGGGGCTAACCTTAAAGCCGATGGCTACATTTCTATTGTCTTGTGCTGTTGCTGTTTTGGCCGAAAAAAAAGAGACGCCGAAAAAAATGGCAGTCAACAACAATCTGCTGTTTATTTGCGTTTTCATATTCTTATATGCAAAAAAACACAATTTCGGCCAATTACGGGGCATTTCTCGCGTTAATACTGCTTTTGTTTTCCCAATGCGGGTCCAAACAACAAAAACCATTGCCAAGCAGCAACCTGATGCAGGCCATCGAACAGGCCGGCGATGGGGGAATGACTGCAGAAGAATACCATGCTTTGAAGGCGAAATTTGGTAAAATGTTCGATCGCTGGTGTTTGGAAGTGATGGATGTTGCGCCGGCATACTACGCCAAAGATTCTATTATGGCTGGGTTCTTAAATGCTTTTGTTCAATTAAATAAGCCAGTTTTTACATCCGTCAAAAAGCATTATGCCAAATATCCTGATCTTGATCAGGATATTGCGAAAACCATGGCCAAACTTAAATCCGAATTCCCTGATGCAGGCGAGATGCAGATTTTGGTGTATTTCAGCCAGTTCAGCAATACCAACACCTTCACGGATACAGTTAATGGCAGGCAGGTGCTTGCCTACAGTGCAGAAATGTTTTTAGACGATACGTTTGCCTTGTATGGAATGATTGAAGGATTGCCAGGATGGATTAAACGATATGCGCGCACCGAACAAATAGCCCCTTACCTTGCCGCTACCTATTTGAACGGACGATATGCAGAATCACATCCCCGCAAAACCATGCTCGATGAGATGGTTTTCCAGGGCAAGCTTTGGTATAGCATGACAAAGTTATGTCCTGATATTTCCGAGGCGCATTTGTTTGGTTATACCGATCCGGAGTGGAAATTCCTGAATCAGGAGGAAGCCAATGTTTGGAATTATTATGTGCAGCAGCAAACCTTATTCAGTACAGATTTTAACCATGTTATCAAAAGGTTTTTTATACAGGGGGAAAAAACGACTGGTGCAGGTTTACCGGAAGAATGCCCGCCGAGAATTGGTAATTTTTCGGGCTATAAAGTAATAGCGGCATATGCCGCGAAAACAGGGAAGTCGTTGAAGCAAATTTGGGAAGAAAACAATTCTGGCAACATTTTACAACAATCAGGATACAATCCAATCAGGTAATGGAAGACAAGAAAAAATATATTCAGGAACGCCTAAAAAACAACCATTTTATACAGCACATGGGCATACTGCTGCATGATTTGCAGCAGGGCGAAGCCACACTCCGGCTAACAATAGAGAAGCATCACTTGCAACAAAATGGATTTACGCACGGCGGGGTTACAGCCACATTGTGTGATGTGGCAACAGGTATTGCGGCATACACGGCTGTCGCCGAAGGTAAAAATGTGGTTACCGTGGATTTAAAAGTAAGTTACCTGAACCCATCCATCAGTAACAATGTGAAAGCGGTAGGCAGGGTGGTGAAATCAGGAAACTTCCTGGTTTTTTGCGAAGGGATGGTTTACGACATTTTTGATGATGGTACCGAAAAACCTGTAGCCACCTGCACCAGCATCATGGCTGCTGTGGATATTCCGGTTCAATAATCAATGCTGTAACTGGAACGGTATCGGCGGCCATTTTCCGATTTTTCTTCCCAGCGGATTCGGTCATATTTCATCAGGTACTCCATTTGAGCATCAATCACCTCCTTGGTGTCTTTGTTCTTTGGGTATGGCTTGTTTTTTACCCAGTAATCAGGATCCTTTTTTCCGGGAATTACCTTGCCATTTTCCGGAATCATCACATAATCCAGGTACCATTCATCTTCATAGCCCTTTCTGTAGGTGTGTTTGAAGAAATATACAGTGCCTTTGCGTTTTGGATGGTCAATGCTACGGTTTCCCAGGAACACCATACTGTCTTTTGGTCCAATTACCCTGGATGACAAGAAAACGCGTGCAAGGTTTGTTGGTGTATCCAGAAACCTGCGGATGCTGTCTGCCGATTTTGGCAGTTTAGCCGAGGCAAGTTCCCACTGGTAATCGCACCGGCCTGCAAATTTGCGGATAACACTGTCCGGCAACTGAATTCCATTGTTCAGCATAAGCAATACCCATTCAAACCGATCGGGCCTGCTGCCGGTTTGCCAGGTTTTGTCCAAGCGTTTTTTTACGTCTTCTTCGCGGTAGTATGGCAACAACAATTTACCCATGGACGTTAATTTGTCGTCAGCCTCAGTTTTGCTTGAACGATCACTACCGGACAATTTGTTGGATATTTTTTCATTGTCGATCCGGTGATACTGTTCTTCGTCTTCCTTGTCGTCCTCTTCACTGCTTCCATATTCCCAGGAATTGTAACCGCGGGAAGCAGATGCCATATTTCTTTTCCAATCATCACGGAATTCCATGAGTAAATCGGTTTTGAATGCTGCATATTGGGCGGGTTTGATGTAGCCGCTGTCCAGCAATTTAGCGGCGATATTCAATACATCCTCTTTGTATTCATCATACCTTAAAAGATTGAAAATGTCCGGATATAGGTTTTTGGCATATTGCAAACTGTCAGCATAAGGGGTGAATAGGCCATTTAGGCTATAGGAGTTGCTGCTAAGCGGTGTTTCATCAATAATGGATTTAACAAACTCCTTGGTTGCCGCTTCCGACTTCATGTTGGCCAGCATGGTAAGTACATCAATCTGTTTTTCGGCAGTGTCGCCGGCTTGTTTGTAGGTTTCTGAAAGTAATGCAATCCCTTCTTTGGTTTTGAAGGTTGAGATTTTTTCCAGCAGCCATTCGTAGGTGTATTTTTCCAGGTTCTTTTCCTGGTATTTGTTCAGTTTTTTCAGCGCATTAATTAATGCCGGAACATGATCCTTTTTGAAATTGACATTGGATTGCGCCAGGGCTTTTCTGTGCAACCTTCTCACGATGGAATCTGAGTGGAAGATACCCCGAAGCAAGCTATCTACTTTATTGTTTTCTGCAATTGGATAGCGCATCAATGTGTCTGTGGGTTCAAATCCGGTGATAAATGCTGCCAGAAATGGGCTTAACCCAACTGCGGTATCAAAGCGGGTGGACATTACATAGTAGTCTCTTTGGCGGTAGGCCCAAATTTTTAGCGCTTGCCTGCAGGTGTTGGTGTCTGAAACCAGAACTTTCACAAAGTTCCATCCGCCTTTTTGCCAGCTATCTGTGCGCAGGAGTTTGCCTTGTATGCTTTTTAAGTGCCTGTTGAGCGGAGCAATAAGCGAATCAGCGGGTTCTTCGGTGTCAAATATTCCGGAAATGAACCTGAATAGTTCGATTTTTTCGCCGGTGGTTGCCGTGTAGTTTTTCGATTTGTAGGTGCTTAGAATACCCAAGCTGTCTTTTATGCTGCTGTTGATATCATCTTCATCTTCGTTGCTGGAATAACCCCAACCTGAATACATATCATCATCATCATCATCATCGTCATCTTTCTTGTTGTCGATAGTCAGGGTTGTGGTTTTAAAGTGTAGCGCACTGTCCTGATAAGTTCCAAAGGGAACATGATAGCGGTATTGAACAGGTTTAAACGACTGAATAAACTGCATAGCCGCTACAGAATCTTGGTGCTTGCAGCCAACCAGGAAAAAGCGGTTATTCAGCATTACGGTTTTTACATAAACCTTGCAATTGGCTGTAGTTGAATAAAATTGACCGATGGATGAGGGTATTCCGGCAATGGGGCTAAATGATTGTTGTAGGTTTTTTGCTTTTAATCCTTTGCTCAGGCTCAGAATCAGCTCATTTAATTCGAAGCTGTCCTCCTCAAAACCTGCATTGAAATCCAGGTCTAAATCCGCATTGCGCACAAAATAGTAGTTGCCATTTTTGTCCATTGCATCAATGTTTTCATGGTCTGCAAGTGTTTTGGATGTATCCCGCACACTTTTTTTGTTGGAGACAAAGGTTGGCCAGTTTACCTCATAACCACCATTTGGCGGGCTGTATTTCTGCCAGTTGCTTTCATTTTTTTCCAAAATTTGAATGGAGTTGAAGAATTGCTCCGCCTGTCTGCTTTTGGCAAATTCTTTTTGCCCTGCCATTTTTATCACCCACAGGTTTATTGGGGTTGCCACAATCAGGTAGCGCTGGTAATCTCCGAGGCTTGTTCTGTTTTGAATTTCTATACCTTCATGGCCGTTTCGGGTTACTTGTTTTTTAACCAGTATTTTACCGGGAATATTTTCAAACAGCAAACTGTCTATTCTGTTTAGAACGTGCGATGGGGTTTGGTTGGAAAATGAGCCATAGTAGGGGAGTCGGGTGACCTTATAATACGCACCGTTGGCCATATCGGGATAAAAATATTCGGCGATATTTCCTTGGGAATAATCCATTGGAACACCAGGCATCTGCGCAGAAAAATCGCCGTGGTGCGATTGAAAAGGTTGCATGTTGTGTTTGAACTGCAACTGGTCGATGTTGTCTTTTTGTTTACCTGCCCAGCGATTGGTTTTGCCAATTACAGGTCTTACGGTATAGCCCATGCGCCGAAGCATTTCAACCACACCGCTGTCGCCCGGAACGTGCGCCGCACCTACGCCGGCAAATAAAATCTTTCCCGATTTCACTATGCTGTCATAACTCCTGACCATAACCTTGTTGCGCTCCCAAAGCATCCATTTGAGGAAGTTTTTACTCGGTGCAGTCAGTATTTCAAGCGAGTCCAGCAAATCAAGATCGCCATTTCTGTAAGCATTTTCTATCTGTTCATATACGCCTTCTTCACCGTAGTAATCAATGCGTTTCTTCTTCTTATTCTTTTCGTCTTTATCTTTCTTGCTGTCTTTCTTTCTGCTTTTGGACACCATTTTACGGCTTACCTTAAAATCTTCCAGTCCGGTAACGGTTTTGCCCAATTTCATTCCCGCCTGATGGATGAACATATCCAGGAATTGTTCCTCAGAGAAGTTTCTGGCTTTATCGCTTTTGCGATACATCATGGCATCTGCGAGCTCTTCTTCGCGCTGCAGTAAATACTCCAGGGTGCTTTTTTTAGGATATTGTATCACGAAGGCGCTGTTGTAAAATCCGTCCCTGTTGTAACGAGAGTAACGGTTTCGGCCATAACCATCCTGTGCCAGTTCATCAATCCATTTGTTGGCATCGCTTTCCAAGGCTACCACATCCGCGCTGTACAATGCTTTGAAGAAAGAATCGGTTAACCGAAAAACCATTTTACGGCTCACGTGCATGGTGCCATAGAGGTAACTGGGTTTTTTCAGTCCATTGCCGGAAACCTGCCACAAAAGTGATGGGTATTTTTTGGGTGTGCTGAAAGTAATACCTTCCGAAGTTTCAGCAGCAGCAGTAGTGTCTGCAATAATTTCATTTTGAGCAAGTGTTGTAGAATACACACAAAAAGAAAGACCTAGCAACAATGCAGTTCGCACCAATTTCATAATTTTCTTCAATTCTAATTAAAACTAAACATCAAATGAAATTATTGCACCAATACTTATAAATAATTGCCAACAATTAAAATTACGGCCAAACCTTTTAAGGAATGCGACTTTGCAAACTAAAATCTGTTATTTTTGAAACTTCCGTGAAAATAAAACCACTAATAACCATTTTGCTGTGGCTTCTTTGCTATAATGCACTTGAGGCGCAGTCAAAACGCATTAGCGGGAAGGTTTATGCGGAGGAAACAAGAGAGCCCCTCGCTTTTGCCAATTTGTTTTTTCATGGCACAGAAGCGGGTTTTTATTCGGATTTTGAGGGGAATTTTAAGTGGACTGGCAACAGCTATCCCTCTGATACCCTTCGAATAGAATACATGGGCTACAAACCCCGTTTAATTGCCCTGACAGATATTAATTCCCAAAATATTGAAGTGGAGTTGTTTCGCAATGTGGTTCAGACTGGTGAAGTGGTAATTCGCTTAAAAACCAATCCGGCCCTTAAATGGGTTGCACTGGCGCAACAAAACAGGGATAAAAACAACCCCGATAAATTGGCCCATTACCAGTGCGAAACCTTTACCAAGAACACCATTGCGGTAAACAATATTTCCGAAAAGCTACGGAAAGGCAAATTTTGGAAGGAGATAGGTCCTTTGTTCGATACCATCAGTTATCTGAATGGCAACAAGGAAAAATCAATCCTGCCGGTATTTATTTCTGAGGTCATCAGTGATTATTACTTCAATAAAAACCCTTATTTAACCAAGGAGTATATCAAGGCCTCCAGGATTAAAGGTATTGGTGTGGATGATGGCACCTTTATTTCCCAGGTGCTTGGTAGCACCTTCGTGAACTACAATTTTTACATGAATACCCTGGTGGTTATTGACAAGGGCATTGTATCGCCCATTGCAGAATCTGCCATGAATATTTACGATTACAAACTCACGTATGTAGATAAATCAGGGCCAAGAAGGGTATTTCAGGTTTATTGTTCTCCGAAAGTGGAAAAAGACCTGGCTTTCAAGGGTTTTATCTGGATTGAAGACACCACCGGAGCTCTCGTAAGGCTTTCTCTAGAACTGAACAGCGGCTCAAACATCAACTATATAGAGAAATTAAGGGTGAGCCAGGAGTATAGCCCAACCCCTGCAGGAGCCTACTTTTGCATCAATACCCGTGCAGTAATCGATGCTGCAGAAGTGAGTACACAGGCAGCCGGGGTGGTTGCTACCAGTGTGGTTACTGCGAAAAATGTGCAAACCGATATAGCCCATACGCCCAAGTTTTTCGAAACACGGGTTACCATCGATCCGGATGCACTTAGCCGCCCAGATTCGTTTTGGGTAAACCACCGGCATTTGCCCAATACCGCAACCGATGACAGGATTGCCCGAAAAATTGAC
The DNA here is from genome assembly GCA_947487055.1 of Flavobacteriales bacterium. GTDB lineage: Bacteria > Bacteroidota > Bacteroidia > NS11-12g > UBA955 > RGEC01. The sequence goes on along the minus strand of CANKVN010000017.1, from coordinate 4,024 downwards.
ACCCTGGTGAATTTACCCAGAATAAGCACCTACGTGGATGTTGTTAATTTTTTGGTCGATGGATACAAGAGTTTCGGTAAAATAGATTTAGGACCTTATTACAGTCTGGTTAGTTTTAACCAACTTGAGGGACCGCGTTTTAGGCTGGGCTTTAGAACAACCCCCGAGTACAGTAAAAACTGGATCATTGAAGGTTTTGGAGCTTATGGCCTATGGGATCAGCGGTGGAAGTATTCCTTAAAAATGGAGCGAATCCTAAACCGAAAGCGCTGGACCAAACTGGGTGTGGTTTATCGCCGGGATGTGGAACAGATTGGTATTTCGGACAATGAAAACTACAGCACCGGTTTGTTTACAGCATTCAACCTGCTGGGCAGCAATAACCTGAACATGAACAGGGATACCCGTATGATGTTTGGTACGGATATTCGCAATGGCCTTAGGCTGTCTGCTACATTTGGAAACAGGGCCTATCTTTTCGAAAAAGTAGGTGGTTTTAATTTTGCCTGGTTTCCCAATTACCCCGATACTTCTTTGTATGCCAAAGATTTTATCAATACAACGGCAAGCATATCTATTCGCTATTCACCCAAGTTCTATTACCTGCAAAACGACAACCGCCGGGTTACTTTCAGTGGAATTGGTCCTGAGTATTATGGCACTATCATTCAGGGATTTAAGGGCGTTTTTTCCGGCCAGTTCAACTACACAAGGCTTGTTGCAGGATTTAACTACAACAAAGTATGGGGTGCCTTGGGAAGAACAGCGTTCAACCTGGAAAGTTCCCGCGTGTTTGGAACCCTGCCTTATCCTTTACTAACGGTTTATATCGGTAACCAGAGTTTTGTATACAACTCCGGTGCCTACAACCAAATGCGCATTTTTGAGTTCATCACCGACCGCAGCATTTCAGGTTCTATGGAACACCACCTGAATGGATTTTTATTTAACCGTATTCCGCTGCTAAACAAACTTAAATGGAGGGAGGTGCTGGGAACAAAAGCCATTTATGGAACCCTCTCCGACGCTAATTTTGGTATTATTCCCAAATACACGGCAGAAGGTGCCGTTTCTCAGTTTAAAACCTTTACCAATAAGCCTTACTGGGAATGCAGTCTGGGTATAGAAAATATATTTAAAATACTCAGGGCAGACGCCATTTGGCGTTTAACCTACCGAGATGGCCCCAGGGTGAGGAATTTTGGAATAAAAGTGAGTGTAGGAATTGCTTTCTAAACAGCAATTATTTTTCGGTGAATTTGTAGCCAACGCCACGCATGCTGTGAAAAAACACCGGTTTCTTTACGTCTTTCTCGAAATACTTTCTGAAAGCGAGAATAAAGTTGTCTATGGTGCGGGTGCTGGGATAAACATTGTAACCCCAAACCGTTTGCAAAATGCGTTCACGGCTAACCACCTGACCACGGTTTTCAATCAATAATTTCAGAAGTAGGCTTTCTTTTTTGGTTAAAATGAACGTTCCCTCGCCGGCACGTGCCTCATAGCTGTCGAAATTGACATAGTTGTTTCCAAAAGTGAATTCATGGATGGACAGTGGATTTTCTGAAACCACCTTGCTGCGTCCCAGTAATTTTTGAACCCGGAGCAACAGTTCTTCGAGGTTGAATGGTTTTGTCAGGTAATCATCGCCACCCTTTTTGAGGCCCAGAATACGGTCCTGGCTGCTGTTTCTGGCCGACAGGAATAAAATGGGGACTTCCGAGTTGGTAAGCCTGATGTTTTCGGTAATGGTAATGCCATCCACATGGGGAAGCATCACATCCATGATGATTAAGTCAAAATTCTCTTCTTTGACTTTTTGCATTGCCTGTAATCCATCTTTAACCGCGATAACTTTATATCCTTCGGTTTCCAGGTTTAATTTAACCAAATCGGCTATATCAGCCTCGTCTTCGACCAGTAGTAATCTGTAGGTTTTCATGCATTTGCCCTTTCTTTGAATACAATAATGAACGTTGTTCCCGTAGGTTGATTATCAGCAATTGAAATTATTGCAGAATGCTGACGAAGTATTTTTTCTACTAAAAACAGTCCAAGCCCTGTGCCCGTGCTGCTTCGGGTACGTTCATCACCCATTCGGTAAAACATTTTAAATATATTTTTTCTTTCCGCCGTGGGAATTCCTTCACCATTGTCTGAAATAGACATGGCTACCCTGCCTTTGTGTATAAAGCTCTGAATATAAATTGCTTCATCACCCTCGCGGCTGTATTTAACGGCATTGCTAATGAGGTTGCTTAAGGCCATTTGCAGCAATTCACGGTCACCACGAATAACCAGTTCCGGTGTGTATTGTGTGGTTATTTTTACCGATTCCGCCAAAGTGCTTTTAATGTCATTGATGGTGTCTTCAACCAATTCCTCCAGCACCAAATCCTGAATGATAAAGCTCATTTTACTGGCGCTTTGTACTTTGGTGGCCATCAAAACATTGTCGATAATGCGTGAAAGCCTTGTGAGGTTGTTGTCGGCCATACTCAGCAATTTTGTCAATGCTGGATTTTGTCCTAAGTGCTGGCGTTGCGCCGTTTGAACGGCCAGTTTGGTGCCCGCAACGGGTGTTTTTAGTTCATGGGTAACCGCCAGCAGGAAATTGTTTTGCTGGGCATTCAATCGCAATACACGGTCCAGAAATAAATACAGCGCCAGTGCAATAATCAGCATGATAACAGACATCACAATGCCTTCATAAATCCAGCTATCCCTTTTGCGGTGGTACTTGTCGGTTTCTTTTGCAATAACAGCTTTTTTGATGTTTACGGAGAAAATACTGTCGAATGGCTTGCCAGGATAAAAAATGACCTGGTAAGGGGGATATTTTTTTAGTAAGAAATCTTTTAAACGGCTGGTGTCGGCCTGCATATACTGTCCCCTGTAATAAAAACCAATGGAGTCCGGGCCGGTAAATTTGCCGCTAAACAGGCCGTGCGATAATTCTCCGGCAAGGTGCAAACTGTCTGACCGGTAGAGCTGCAAACGCAAATCACGTTCGGTTTTGCTGTATTTCATCAGGCTCAATGTCCACCAAAAAAACGCAGCAGACATGTAGATGATGACAAGAATAATGGCAATGGATAGCTTACGTCGGGCCCGCATACAAACAAAGTGAATAACAAAAGTACGCTGATATATCAGGAAAATAATTTCTTTGCAGCGGATTTTACCTTAAAATGAAAATTACCACCGACAATATTCAGAACCTGCAACTGATTGTGGGACAAAACAATGTTTCACAGGATGAACGTTTGCTGGACAGCCACGCCAGTGATTATACCGAAGACCTGAAATACTTGCCGGAGGCTGTGGTTTGGCCGGGTACTGCCGAGGAGGTAGCTGCTGTGCTGAAATATTGTAATTTAAACCAAATACCTGTGTTTACCCGTGGCGCCGGAACCGGACTTAGCGGTGGTTGTTTGCCGGTAGAACCCGGGATTGTGCTTAGCACCAAACGGCTAAATGCCATTCTGCAGATTGATGAACAGAATTTTCAGGCCACTGTTCAGCCGGGTGTAATCAACGAAGTTTTTGCCAATACGGTAGCAGAAAAGGGACTTTACTATCCACCGGATCCGGCAAGCAGGGGCAGTTGCTACCTCGGTGGAAATATTGCCCATGGCAGCGGTGGACCTAGGGCTGTGAAATATGGCACCACCCGCGATTATGTGCTGAACCTGCAAGTCGCTTTGCCCAATGGTGAACTAATCTGGACCGGTGCCAATACCGTAAAAAATTCAACAGGGTTCAACCTTACCCAACTCATGGTTGGCAGCGAGGGAATGCTGGGTGTGATTACCGCCATGGTTTTGAAATTGATAGCCCTGCCAAAGCACAATTTGTTGCTTTTGCTGCCGTTCTCCAGCGCAACGGATGCTGCAGTTGCTGTTAATGAAGTGTTGATGACCGGAATAACCCCATCGGCACTGGAGCTGATGGAAACCAATGGTGTGGAAATCAGCGTTGCCGTAACACAAACCCCATTTCCATTGAATGAAAATGCAAGGTT
>CANKVN010000016.1 GCA_947487055.1 Flavobacteriales bacterium | reverse complement strand
ATTTGTGGTGCTGGGTGTGGTGGCGTTGTTTATTTTGGTTTCCTATTTCGCATTTTCTTTCAGCCGAAGGGCTGAGGAGAACCAGATTTGGGTTGGTCTTGCCAAGGAGACAGCGCATCAATTGGGTACCCCCATTTCCAGCTTAATGGGTTGGGTAGATGTGATAGAAATGGGCGAAATGCCCGAAAATGCCTCCGATGAAATGCGAAAGGATATCAGGAGGTTGCAGATTATTACGGAGCGATTCAGCAAAATTGGTTCGGAGCCTATCCTGAAAAAAGTGGAACTTAATGAAGCACTAACCCAATCCGTGGATTATATGAAAACCAGGTCGGGGAAGCGTGTTAACTTTGAAATCAATACCACCCAGCCTGTTTTTGCCATGCTAAACCAAAACCTGTTTGACTGGGTAATCGAAAACCTTACCAAAAACAGCATTGACGCAATGGAGGGGCAAGGCGACCTGAAATATACCATACAAAAAAAGGCAGGCAGGGTTGTTTTGGATATTTCCGATACAGGAAAAGGAATTCCGCGCAATCGTTTCAAATCCATTTTTAAACCCGGATACACCACAAAAAGAAGGGGCTGGGGCTTAGGGCTTTCCTTGGCCAAGCGGATTATCAACGATTACCACCAGGGGCAGATATTTGTTCAGGAAAGCTCGCCTAACGTTAAAACCACCATCCGCATCGTACTCAACGAATCAGCGTAATGGTTCCTTTTTCGCTGACGCGCTCATCGTAGGCGTTTATCAGGCTGAGTTCGATAACATAAGTTCCCTGCGGCGCCCCTTCACCATTCCATCCGGCCTGCGGGTTGTCTGTTTTAAATACCAGTTGACCCCAGCGGTTGAAAATACGCAACTGGTAAGATTTCACCCCACGCATGGCGGGTTTCCATACTTCATTTATCCCATTATTGTCGGGGCTGAAAGCCGTTGGTATGTGCAGGTAATAACCAATTCCCACACGGATTATGCGGTTGAGGGTATCGTAGCAGTTGAAGCTGTTTCCCACAATTTGCTGTAACACCCATGTTCCGGTATCATTGGAAACCCAGGTAGGGGGCTGCTGTGTAGTGTAGTTTCCATGCGGCAGATTCCAGCTCCAGGTGCTGGCTCCCGAACTTTGATCAGAAAAGGTTACCGGTTGTAATTCTCTTGGAGCAATGGGCGAAAACCCAAAGCCAGCTTTGGGTTTTGGATGCATCACCAGAGAGTAGGATGCTGTATCCATGCAGCCCAGGCTGTTAAATGCGCTCAAAGCTATGGAATAGCTGCCAATGGCCAGTTTTAATGTAGTGTCTTTTCCGCTATAGCCCCGGTTGTTGAGCAAATAGCGCGCTGCATTGGAACTGTTGTTTTTGATGGTAAACACCCCCGGACTGCACACCTCCGTGTAGGGCAGAAAAAGTGTTGCCAGGGGTTTTGCTACTGCTTGTATGTTGATGTTTTTTACCGGTTTGGTAATGGTGCAACCATCCGTAACTGCAATGCGATAGTTTCTGGTACTGTTGGGCGATACAGCGATGGTTGCAGTGGTCCCGGCGTTGCTGTTGTCGGACAAGTCTGTCCAGGTATATTGGTAAACGCCCTTACCTCCGTTTGCTTTCACACGCAGGTTTGCAAGGTCACCAACACAAATGGCGGTATCAGCAGAAGTGCTGATGCTAAGGTCTTGCAGAACATTAATCGTTAAACTTCCGGTATCGTTTTTAATCGTGCATCCGTCGGACAATACTATCCGAACTTTCAAGGTGTTGGTTGGGCTCAGGTTGAGGGTGGATGAAGTTCCCAGCGGTGACAACGGGTTGGCAATATCTTCCCAACGATACTGGTAAAGGCCATTGCCTCCAAGTGCAATCCCGGCGAGGGTTATGGGGTTTCCGTAACACAATGTGGTGTCTTTGTTCACACTGATTTTCAGTGCAGGTCGCACCGTTACAGTTACTTTTTGGGTGTCTGATTTAACCGTACAGCCATCGCTCAGGATAGCCTGATAAATCGTGGTTGCGGACGGGGTTACAAGCTGGCTTGTTCCGGTTCCCAGTCCCTGGTTCCAATTGATGGTATAAGCTGTACTCAAACCACCTGCAGCAATTGCGTTTAGGTCTGTGCTTCTTCCCATGCACAGGGTGGTGTCTCTTAGCAGTTTCAATGTTAATGGCGCCCTCACATCCACAATTACAAATGCGGTGTCGTTTTTAACGGTGCATCCATCAGCCAGAATGGCCCTGTAGGTGGTTTTGCTTTTTGGTGAAACCATTTTGCTGGAACCCAATCCAAGGCCGTTGTTCCATGTGATGGTACTGGCCGAGACCAAACCGCCGGTAGCTGTAGTTTTCAGGTTTACAGAATTACCATAACAAATCAAAGTATCGTTGTTGCTGGTTATATCCAAAGCCGCCCTAACGTTAACTTTTATGGTTGCTGTTAGGGTATCCGGGGTGCAGCCGTCTACCGCAGTGATGGTATAATTGGTGTTGCTGTTTGGTGTTATCACGTAGGTTCCCGTGGTAATATTTCCCGGTTTCCACAAATAGCGGTATCCCGAAGGAAGTCCGCCTTGCAATATTGCCGACAAAGTGGCGCTGCGTCCGAGACACAAAGTAGTATCCCTGCTTGTTTTTAAGGTAAGCGGAGCCCTCACATCCACAACCACAGAATCTTTTGCATCATAAAAAGTGCATTGATCATCCAGCACCATCCGGTATACAATTCTGGTTGTTGGCGCAATTGTTATTTTGTTTCCTCCAGCAAATCCCTGCCATTGGAATAGATACCGTGTGCTGTCACCACCTGTTCCTGCAGCAATGAGGTTTAGGGCATTTCCTTTACAAATGGTGGTGTCATTTGGCAATTTCAACCGCAATGGTGGTTTTACCGTAAGTATGGCAGCGTTGGTAGGTTTATTGGTGATACAATAATTGGTTGCCAATAAGCGGTAACGCTCCCGGTTGTTTGAAAAAGCCAGGTTGCGACGTTTGATGGTATTGGTGGTGTCTCCAGCAAGGTTTGTATAGGTGGTTCCGTTGTCGGTGCTTCTTTGCCATTGCAGTTTTGGCTTCAAGCCGGAGTTAACTCCCACGGTCCAGCTTACAGAGTCACCTTCGCATTTCCATTGATCCAGTGGCTGGCTGCTAAACGTTGCCTGGGTATCCACCCCAATGATAGCAGATTTGGTGTAGATAAGGTTTAGGCAGGCATTTACATAGCGGTTACGGTAGTGGAAACCACGCTGGCTCCAGCTGAAATTGGGAATGGACAAGGTATCTGTGGTTTTTCCAACCATGTTTTGCCATGTCTTGCCGCTATCCGCGCTGAACTGCCACTGCTTTGCCATGCTGGCGGTACCGGATGCCGCGCTGATTAACCGAAGGGTGTTGCCGGCACAAATGATTTGGGATAATGGTTCAGTGGTTATTGCCGGAGCAACCGGTGTGGCTGATGGGGTAAAGGATTTTCCATTGCATCGCGGCCCTATTTCTCCTTTGTTTCCGATCGCTTCCAAGGAAAACCAATAGGTGCGTCCGTTTACCAAACCGGTAACTGTAAAGAAGGTGTCTTTGGTAACACCAACCGGCTCCATATAGGAATTGATGCTTTGTAATACCCTGTAGGATGCTGCTCCAACTGTTCTGGGCCAGTAAAGGTGAACCTGGCTGCTGCAGGTCATTCCATTGGGTTGATTGGCTTTGTAATAAACATTGAATGTGGTATCGCTCACATCGCTCAAACTGCCATTTTTAATGCGAATCAATGCTTTTTTGGTATTCAGGGTTGCGGGTGCGTTGTTCCAGGTAAAATAACGGTTGCTGCTGGCCAGTCCGGTGGTGATATTGTTCCAGGTAATGCCGCTGTCTGCGCTGTATTCCAGGGTGTAGGTACCGGTTGCTCCATAAGCGTCCCAAGCAATGGTCTGGGCAGCCGTTGAAGTTGGTGGAACCATGCTTTCAAAACCATTGGGGTAGGATACCCTGACATGATTTTTTATCTGGCTGTGGGTAATGGTGTATACCTCATTGCTGGTGCTTATGGCTTTGCCTTTTACCCGGATAACCCATTTTCCTGATTTGGGATTATCGAAGTAGAACTGCTCGGCATTGTTGAGGCTGTCTCTTTTGCGGATGGGCAAACAGGTATGACATGCAGGGTTCAATGTCCATGGCAAATACACATTTCCGATACTGTCCTGAACTTCCAGGTCCAGGTCATTGATCAGCGAGGGAGAAGCACTGGCTGCGGCATACATATCATCCCAAATCAGCATTACTTGAAAGCGGGCAGTACCTGGTTTCACATAGATGGTGTCTGTTCTGCTGTTGCCATTGGTTACGCTGTCCACTTTGTATGTTTTTTCTTCCATCACCTTCATGGCACTCACGGCATTGATTCGGCCGAAACCAAAAGCATAGTCCGGGCCAACATTGCCAATATCGTCGGCAGTATTGCAAACAATGGCTTTGAGGGTATGATTTAATGGTCTTTTGGCGGAATTGATTTGTTTAAAACGTTCATGAAGCAATGCAATTGTGCCTGTGGCGCCGGGGCAACTCATGGAAGTTCCGTTCCATCCGCCCTGATAGGTGTTTGAGGGTAGTGTGGAATATACATTCACCCCCATAGCACAGATATCGGGTTTCATCCGTCCGTCAAGCATGGGGCCGTAGCTGTGGAATGTGCTGTTGCCATCGTTAAACTGCAAAGCGCCCACGGTAATTACATTTTTTGCAGCCTGAAAACCACTGTTGATGGTGCGATATCCGCCTGTGGCGCAATTGGAACTGCGTGAATTGCCGGAACTGAATTGATGGCTTAAGTATGGATACATGCTCACCAGTATGTCCAGATTGCGGCTAACGCCGTCATAATTGCCTCTGGTAATGCAGGGGTCTGATCCATAGCCGTAGGAATTGTTGGTCATTACGATGCTGTCCCTGAAAGCGGCTGTATCCATTTCAGCGGCGATATTGCCATAAAAATCCCAAGTAAACAGGTTGGCTTTTGGTGCCATTCCTTGTCCATAGGGATCAATAATTCCACCACCGGTAATGGTTCCACATACGTGTGTCGCGTGGTTTCCATTTGATCCGGCAACAAAACGATTTTTAAGGATTACACGGTCGTTATAATCTTCATGGCTGCCTGCTCCGGCACCATCCCATTCGCCAATGGTTACGCCTTTTCCCCATAGATTCCGGCCACCTGGACGGGCAAAATTGAGGGTAAGCGCGCGGTGGTTTACACGGCCGGGGAAATTGTGCATTTCCGCCGGAGGAGGTATGGGCTCCATCCAGTAATAGCCCTCTGTTTTGAGTAAATCATCCAGTTTGGCAATGGGAAACTTTACCTGCACAGTTTTGAAATGGGGAAGATGCTGGTTAACCACAAATCCCTGGGCCTCCAGGGTTGTTTTGAGGTCTGCATATCGGTGGTTGCCATTGAGTGAAATTACACATTCACTCCAGCCTGGGAATGCGGCATTGCGCGCCCATTCAGGACCTCCGTTTGCCCAAATGGCTATTTGGGTTTTCCATTCCTTTTGCAGGGGCTGAACTGCCATAACAGAATAATTGCTGAGGTTTACACCTGCAAGGGATTGCGGTATTTCTGCATACCAGGTGTTGTCCGGAAGGTAATCCAGCAATGCAATTCCAATGCTGTCCAAAGCCTTTTTGGTGGCAGCATCTGGCATTTTGGTGAAGGTTACAAAGGACGTAAAGTAACCATTGCTATTGGTAATTTGGGGGACAATGGATTTTTCAGATACCTGAATATCCCCTGTTTTCAGCCTAATCACGGGGTTTGATTGACCCGAGACCTGAAGCATGAAAGCCATTGTTGCAACAAGTGCAATAATTTTAACAGTTAGCCTTATCAATTTGATTATGGTATTATTAGCACTTCAAATTTACGAGATTATACCAAAAAATAAAGTTGAGGGGCGCATATTCTTGCATAATAATCGCAGGAAGTAAAGATTGAATTAAAGACACCTGTTAGTTCTGTATCGTTGCCTGAACCGATGGAATATTTGTAGTGCAATTTAAGCTGGTGAAAGTTATATTCGCAATATGATTCAACGAATTCAATCGGTATACCTGCTGCTCATCTTTTTGATGTCGGCGCTGATGATGTTTGTAAACCCAAATTTTGCTAAATTCAGCAATACCAAAGCTGAAAAAATAAGTGCTGAATTGCGGTTTGTAACCAAACATTATTTCAACCAAAGCGATCCCGGAACTGCACCTTACGATAAACTAAATTTAATCCTTATTGCTTTCATGGGAATTGGCTCCCTCTACACATTGTTTTTATATAAAAAAACAGAACTGCAAAAGAAAATGAGCCTGTATCTTGCTTTGCTTTCAATGGGTTTGCTGCTTTCACTCGTTCTTGATTTTATGAAAATGAGCGGTGATTTGCCCGAAGTTTCCTCCTATCCAAGTTTTCACGTGGTTTGGCCTGTGGGATGTATTGTGCTGTCTGTGCTTACATGGGCAGCCATTCGCAGGGATGAGAATTTGCTGAAAAGCATGGATCGTATTCGTTAACCGGGACATGCGCCACCAACTTTGTGCAATCTTCGCTGTCTTGCTGCTGGTGCAGGCTGCAAATGCCCAGAAATCGGGGTTCAAGACAGATATATATGAATTAGTAACCCCGTATGAAGGTTCGGGTAAAAAGCGCACTGCAACCTATACCGAGTGCGTGGATTGGTATCGTGGCCTTCAAAAGCAATTTCCGAATGTATGCAAACTCGATTCTATAGGCCTTTCCGATGGTGGAAGTCCTATTTATGTATGTAAAATTCGGTCTGCCTCCAGCAACCCTAAAATCAAGTTGCTGATTAACAACAACATTCACCCCGGGGAGCCGGAAGGAACGGATGCAAGCATGTTGCTGGCCAGGGAGCTGCTTACCAGCCCCGAGGGCGCTCAGCTGTTGGGTAAGATAGACCTGCATATTATTTGTCAATACAACGTAGATGGTTCTCAAAACCAGTCGTGCTGCACGCGCGCCAATCAGGATGGTCCGGATAATCAGGGTTTTCGAGGCAATGCCCGCAACCTGGATTTGAACCGCGATTTTATCAAGTGCGATAGCCGCAATGCAAGGGCTTTTGCGCAGTATTTCAGTGCGGGCAAATTCGATTACTTTATTGATAACCATACCAGCAATGGTGCCGATTATCAATATACACTCACCTATTTTCATACCCGTCCGGAAAAGCTGTTACCGGTTTTGCAGCCGTTGTTGCAAACCCTCGAAACCTATATAAAGCCTGAGCTTCAAAAAAAAGGATGGCCCACAGCACCGTATGTAGAAACGATGAAAACGGTTCCCGATAGCGGTATTCATGCGTTTTGGGAAACTGGCCGCTATGCCACGGGTTATGCGGCATTACACCATTGTATCGGATACACGGTGGAAACGCATATGCTAAAACCCTTCCCGCAACGGGTAGAAGCAACATTGGCATTTTTGCGGGTGTTCATGCAGGGTCTGGCAAATCAGCACAATGCATCCGTGCAGGTCCATGATTACCTGAAGCGTTTCCATTCCAGGAAACTGCAACAGCCCATTGTTGAGCCGATACAACATGTTTTGAATACCGGGAAATGGGACACAATTACCTTTAGGGGATACGCCTTTGGCTACAAGCAAAGCAAGGTAACAGGTTTGCCGCGCCTGTATTATGATACCGGCAAGCCGTGGATAAAGCCCATTCGCTATTATCGTTATTTCAAACCGGTGGATAGTGTTGTTATTCCACGGTATTATATACTTCCATGGGCCTGGGGCGATGTTTATGAGCGTCTTAAGTTGAATGGTGTGGAAATAAAGCAAGTAGGACAAGACACCCACATGTTGGTACGTGTGAGTTACATAAAAGGATTTGAAACGTCTAAATCACCCTACGAGGGGCACTATCTGCACCACAGTGTTCAAACCAGGGATACGCTTATGCGTGTTCAGATTCGCAGGGGCGACTGGCTGATTCCGCTAACCCAGTCCAACCATAAGTTTCTGGCAGCCGTATTGGAGCCGCGTGCCCCCGACAGCTATTTTGCCTGGAATTTCTTTGATGCGGTGCTTCAGCAAAAAGAAGGCTACAGCGATTATGTTTGGGAAGATAAGGCTCAGGAAATACTGGATTCACGGCCGGAACTTAAGGCGTTGTTTATGGCTAAAAAAGTGGCAGATAAAGCATTTGCCGGTGATGCCTGGGCTCAATTATCCTACATCTACCATCATTCCAGCTATTACGAGCAATCGCACAACCGCTATCCGGTTTATCGGATAGATTGAGTTACTCGCCGTAGTACTCTACAAAATTATTTTGGGTTTCCCACAGGGTTATTTTACTTAGCACTGCGCCTTGTGGAAGTGCAGCAGAAAGCCGCTCCCAAATGGCTATGGCCATGTTTTCTATACTGGGAATGCAATGCGAAAGCCAGGGCACATCAAGGTTTAGGTTCTTGTGGTCCATTTCATCCGTTATTTCCTTGCGGATGATATCCTTCAGCTCTTTCAGGTTGATGATGCAGCCTGTATCTGGGGAAGGAGATCCTTTCACCGTAACGTATAAATCAAAATTATGCCCATGAAAATGTGGATTGGCACAAATGCCAAATTCTTCATAATTCTTTTCATCACTCCAGTTTGGATTCCACAACCGGTGTGCTGCGTTGAAATGCTCTTTTCTGGTAAGGTGTAACACAGGCATCGCGTTGCAAAATTAAGCAAAACTATGGCTTAGTTTGCCAATGGTTTTAAGGTAATGGTGTCCAAATTTTTATAACGCACAACAGCCCCGGAAAATCCGTCAATAAGCCAGTTCCATGGCAAAACAAAATTAAGGGCAGCCACTTCATTAAATCCTTTTTTCAATACAACACGCTCTGGAACGAAGCCGGATTTCTTTATTTCAATGGGTTGTGGTATTTCATAACTCCTTTTTATCTGGATAATACAGGGTGTAGAATCTAGAAATCTTCCGTTGTGCCAAACTTCAGCACCGGGTTCACGGGTAGTCACTTGTAATCGCTGTTTGCTCCCTGTAAGCACCAACGCACAACTTCCCAAAAACAGGGTCACCAGCAGCATCAATGGGATGAAGTGTTTCATCAAGCCTCTACTGCTGCAGAATACCAGGTTTTTAGTTTTTCAACCACAGCGCGTATGTCGGCTTCGGTATTGAATTTTCCGAAACTGAACCTCACCGTGGTTCTGTCGGTATTTGGCCTGATGGCTCCAATAACGTGGCTTCCGGTGTTGCTGCCGCTGCTGCAGGCACTTCCGCCTGAGGCCGAGATTCCGGCAATATCCAGGTTGAATAACAACATATTCCCGCTATCGCTTGGAGGGAATGAAGTGCTAAGCACCGTATACAAACATGCTCCTTTCGAATCGCCATTGAATTCAATGCCAGGAATTTCTGCTTCCAGTAACTGCATCATCAGGTCTTTCAACCCCTGGATGTGTTGCCGCTTCTTTTCCATATCGCGGTAGCAAATTTCCAAGGCTTTTGCCATGCCAATAATTCCGTATACGTTTTCTGTTCCGCCCCTTACTTCACGTTCCTGCGCTCCTCCGGTAATTTGAGGTGGCAAGCGGTGGGCTTTATTCATGTAAATAAAACCAACCCCTTTGGGTCCGTTGAATTTATGCGCGGCAGCTGCCAGATAATCGATATTTCCCAGGCTTAAATCAAAAGGATAATGCCCCATGGTTTGCACTGTATCGCAATGAAAAAGTGCACCTGACTGGTGTGCCGCATTGCCAACCGCCTCAACATTGAGCAAATTGCCAATTTCGTTGTTGGCATGCATCAGGCTAACCATGCTATTGGGTAAAGTATTGAGTAATTCCTGCAAATGAGCAAGGTTTACATGACCGTTTTCATCCAGCTGCACCAGGTGCATGGTTGCCATACCCGATTTGTGGAGTTCTTCTGCAGTATGCAGCACGGCATGGTGTTCTATGGCCGAGGTGATGATGTTTTTAACACCCTTGTACATCACTGCGCTGCGCAGTGCAAGGTTGTCGGCCTCGGTACCGCCGCTGGTGAAAAAAATCTCTGATGGCTGGCATTTAAGCAATTTTGCAATGGTACCACGGGCCTCTTCGATCAAGGCTTTCACCTTGCGACCATGTCCGTGGGTACTGCTGGGGTTGCCAAACAGATCGCGCATCACCGGAATCATGGCTTCCAGCACTTCGGGGTCCAGGGGTGTGGTGGCCGCGTTGTCGAGGTAGATTCTGTTTTGCATGGTTAAATGCGGTTATTGGTGCTTAAATAGCCAATGATTTTATAACACATTTTGGCCATGCTGAATTCGGTAATGATGTCGGTTTCGCGTGGTGCAATCTCCACAATGTCAAAACCCACTACTTTCTTGCGCTCTGCCAGTCGGCGGAAGAGTTTACAACCTTGCATCCACGACAAACCGCCAGGTTCTGCTGTGCCCACTGCAGGGCAAACAGAAGGGTCAAAGCCGTCCGCATCGATGGTCAGGTAAACTTCGTCGCTCAACTGATCAATACAGGCATCAATCCAGGCATCATCATTCCAAAGCTGGTGTGCATACCAGGTGTGAATATTGGAAGAAGCTTTGCGTAAATCGGCCTCTTCCTTGCACTGGGCACGAATGCCCACTTGCACCAGAGGAACACCCAAATCATGCACACGGGCCATCACGCTGGCGTGTGAATAAGGATTTTCGTTGTATTCGGAGCGTAAATCGCTGTGGGCATCTATTTGCAGCACACTCAGGTTTGGGTATTGCTCAAGATGCGCCTGCACAAAGCCCAGGCTAACGGTATGTTCTGCACCCAGGGAAACCACAAACTTGCCTTCCTTAAGCAGGGCAGCAGTTTGATCGTTTATTTTTTGGACAGCGGCTGCATCTACCGCATTGCTGAAATCCATGGGAGCGAGGGTGGCGATGCCAACATTGCGGTAGGTTTCAACATCCAGTTCTTCGTCGTAAAATTCCACAAAGTGGCTGGCTGCCACGATGGCTTCAGGGCCTTTGTCGCTGCCAGAAATATAGGAACTGGTGTGCTCGTAGGGGATTTGTTGTATAACGACCTTAGCGTTGCTGAATTCAGCCATATGCGCTTCCGGGAGGGCCAGAAAGCCATCCTCAGCCGACAATACGGTAAATGGTGTTTGTGTCAATGAAAGTAGGATTAACCTTTTACACGTTCAACATACTCGCCGCTGCGTGTATCGATTTTTATTTTTTCGCCTGTTTCCACAAAAAGAGGAACCATCACGGTTGCACCTGTTTCAACGGTGGCCGGTTTAAGGGTGTTGGTGGCGGTATCTCCACGAACGCCGGGTTCGCTGTAGGTAACTTCCAGCACCACATGTGAGGGCGCTTGCGCACCGATGGGAAGTTCGCCTTCGAATGAAACCAAAACCACATCGCCTTCTTTCATGAATTTGGCGCCATCGCCAAACATAAATTTAGGGATTGGAACCTGATCGTAAGTTTCATTGTTCATGCAAATGAAGCTGTCTCCCTCTTCATACAGGTATTGCAGTTCGTGTGTTTCTACACGCACAATAATAACCTCTTCTCCGCTGCGAAAGCGGTTTTCGGCCAGTTTGCCATCTTTTACACGGCGCATTCTGGCCTGGTAAAATGCACGTAGGTTACCGGGTGTGCGGTGTTGCCATTCAATGATCTGACAGAGTTCTCCATTGTAGCGGATGAACATGCCATTGGATATATCCTGGGTTGTTGCCATAATAGTGGTGCAAATTTACGACAAATAATGCACGGAGTGTTTATCCTATTTCAAGTACTCCAGCTGAATGCCATACCGTGTCATGGCATAATAGATAATGTTGGCCCTCTGGGCGGTAAAAGCACTGTATAGACCACAGGTTTGCGGACATGGAAGGAGACCGGCAATGCGGGCGGCCTGCCCGGCGTTGAGTTTGGCTGCGGTGGTTCGGTAATAGGATTTTGCTGCGGCTTCAACCCCAAAAAGACCATCTCCGGTTTCTATCACATTCAGGTACACTTCCATGATGCGTTCTTTGCCCCAAACCAGTTCAATGAGGGCAGTAAACCACACTTCTAGTCCTTTCCTTATCCAGCTTCTGCCTTCCCATAAAAACACGTTTTTGGCTGTTTGCTGGCTGATGGTGCTGGCGCCTCGCTTCTTTCCACCTTTGATGTTGTGTTCTGCCGCTGCCTTAATTGCTTTAAAATCGAAGCCTGAGTGCTGACAATAGTTTTGGTCTTCTCCGCAAATAACCGCCAGTTGCATATTTCTGGAAATTTGGGTAATTGGAACCCATTCCTTGACAATACCGTCCTGCGTTTTTCCCTCCCGGGATTTCATTAATAATGTGGTTGTGGGGTTAATCCATTTGAGGGCGAGTACCCACAAAAAGCTGAGTACAATAAACCCTATCAGCAGCCGAAAAATCAATCGCTTTAGGCGTGAAACAATTGGATTGGAAAAAAGTCCCATTTGCTGGGTTCGAATATACAGGAAGCCGCGCCAAAATTTGTTTCGGACAATTATTTTCTATTTGGATATCGGATTTTGGGGGACTTGGACCTTTGGTCAATGCGGTCGAAAAGCAAACTGGAGGCACCTGCGGCGCTTATTTTTTAAGGCCTGCGACTTCGCAGAATTGCTCGTAGGTCATGTTGCGCAGGTCAGATTCGCTGTATTTGGCCAGCAGTGTGCTGGCGCCATCTGCGGGCTTGCGACCGGCTGCCGTGGGGTCATATTTTGGAACAAAGAAATACCGGAAGCGGTGGCCGGGCAAATTGCCGTATGGGTCGTATTCATTGTCCGGATTGGTGAGCAGAATAAGCATTTTCCCCGGAGTTGGCATACCGCTCCAAACATCGGTGCGTGGCAAAATGCCGCGGGTATAGCCCACGAGAAGGCGCATGAGGCCAACTTTTTCAGCAGGCCATATGTTGGCGGGGTAACCGGCTAAGTTGCCATAAACCAGCACTACGGAAGATTGAATGGATTCGGGAGTTATGGACGGATCATCAATTTCGAGTACCTGGGCTGGACCAATTCCGGGAACGGTCTTGTTTTGCCAATCTGGGGCATTGCCTCCCGGAATCAGCCATTCGCTGCTTTGCAGCGGTTGTGATGGTTGTGCCACAGG
This sequence comes from Flavobacteriales bacterium, assembly GCA_947487055.1. Classification (GTDB taxonomy): domain Bacteria; phylum Bacteroidota; class Bacteroidia; order NS11-12g; family UBA955; genus RGEC01. The sequence goes on along the minus strand of CANKVN010000016.1, from coordinate 22,385 downwards.
CTGTTTTTTGCAACCGCCAATGCCGGTTAATCCCAAAATCAGGGTGGTTGAGAGGGCCAAATAGGTATGCATTTTCATGACATTTTCCTTACGGGTACAAATACGAATATAGTAAACAAATTCGACAAATACAAATACCACTCAAGAAATATGATATAAAACCGACCGTTTTGTGACAAACTGGCGAACAAAACATTGATAGGGCCAATTGTCGGGAAGTATATTACTTGCTTTTCCCGGCGTTTGTGCATGAGGCACTGAGGAAACTAGGCGCATTGCAAAGCTCCATGGAAAGGCAATTACCACGAATTGTTGCGGCGATCGAAATACTCGAAGTTTATTTTAAATCCAACAATGGGTTTTTCGTAAATATTGCTAAACCCGGCTGTGTAGTAAATGCCCAGTTTGAAGCGGTCGCGCCAAATACGCACCAGTTTGTCAATACCCACATAAGCTTCATAAAACAGCATGTTTCTGCGTTCAGGGGCGTACAGCAGGTTCATGCCGGCCGACTCCCTCAGTTTTAGCAAACGCATAAACGGAATTTTGTTGATGATAGCACCATTGAAATGGTGCCGGTAGTGCAGTTCATAGAACCGTTTGAATGTTATAAAGGTTGAATCCAGGGTTTGGAAGGCATACATGGGCGGGGTAAACAAGGTGATGTCACCCCTGCGCTGGTAGCGAAAATCCACAGGACTTAAATTGTTTTTGCGCATGAAGCTTCCGCTAACAGCCCTGTATTCGCTGCGACCCAGCAAGCCCAGCGGAAATTCCTGTTCTATTCTGTATTCTAAATAACTGTAGTCGATGTTGGACCCAAATACGTTGGGAAGGGCATGGTTGAAGTTGACAGAAAACGTAGGCCATCGGCTGCCCAGAATAATCTTTTGCCTGGGCTCGCGGATATACTTCTGGAAGGGGGTGTAGCTGAGGGTGAGGTTTGCAAAAAACGCCCTGTTGGATTGGAAAGGTGTTGGATTATTGTCTTCAAACAAACTGTCGGCGAAGCTGTCGAAGTTGAATTTGCTGATATCGCGCCTTTCAGAAAAATCGCCCTGAACCCTCAGGTATAGGCCATTGATTAATTCCCGGCGCACAAAGGCGTCCAGGTGGTTGTTTTGGTAGAAATTCCCCCTTCGTGCAAGGTCAATAAAGGCTGCTTGCGGGTTGATGAAATTAAAATCCCGGCCTGCGGTGACAGAAAATACGCCGCGGTGAAAGGGATCAAAGGTGGTGGTGAAAATCAGCGTGCCGCGAATGTCCTTGTTGTTGAGCCCATAGGAAAGATTTTCAATGAATTTTAGGTCCCTTTTGTTTTTAAAACGCCGTTCGAAGGTATTCCATAGCGTAATGCGTGTTCCACCGGGAAACCAGGGCTGTGCAATAAATAGCAGTGGTTGAAAATCCAGGTAATACCCCTTCTCTCTGTTTTGGAATTCCTGCCCCATCAAAAACAATTTTTTTAAGGTTACCTTATTTTTGTCTTTTTCAATGCTGTCCAGGTAAGCCTTGCTGTTTAGAATTCGCTTAATGCTATCCTTGCTGGTGATAAACCTGACTTCTGTATTGTTAAGCGGGGTAGTGCGGTTTTTTTGCCAAAACAGGCTGTCGCGTTTATAGGCACTGTCGGTTGTTCCACTGATTTCCAGTCCAAAGTGGTTTTTTGGGAAGGTTTTATTGAGTTCATATTTGCCAAACTGCACCAGGGTGTAGCCGCTGAATTTGCCTTTTCCCGCCATTGCATGGTAGTCAAACCGCTGTTTTTCAAGGGTTAACCAACTGTCTTTGTTGAGTTTGAATTCCTGCCTTAGGGTGAATTTATCGTATTCGATGAGTTGGTTTTTGGGGAAATTAAGTTCTGTTCGGTAAATGTAAAATAGGGTATCTACAAGGTGAATTTCTCCTGAAAAAACCGAATTGGAAATGGACCTTGGCGACATTTTTATTTTCAGAATCCGCTGTCCCTCCTCATTTTTATAACTACCTAAAAATTGAAACTTATATGCCAGCAAAGCGGTGTTGGATAGTGGCGACATCACCGGCATATCGCTTAGTCCGCGCATGCGCATCAGGTTTTGGTAAAAATTAAAATCGCCTTCTGTGGTGCTCAGGTAAAACAAACCATCGGGGTCGCCAAACTTTTGAACACCAAGGCGGTTTTCCTTTACCTTGTTTGGCGGCATGAAGTCGCGTTGCAGCAGCACTTCCGCCATGTTGGCCCCTGGTTCTGCTTCAGCGGGTTTCTTTTTCTTTTTGCGCGAAGTATCTGCCTCGTGCCATATGTTTTCATTTTTTTTGGGTGGCTGATAGCTTTCAAAAGCCCGTATATAGGCTTCTGCGGTGTATGCAGGCAGCCGCGATGCCCAATAATCTTTTTTACCGATGGCCTTGCGCATCATGTCAGGGCCCGGATCCGTCCATTTTTTGGTAATTTCTACCACCCCAATGGCCTTTGCCAGTTCTGGAAGGATCAAATTGAGGGTGTCGTTTTTTTTGTCTAAAACCACTTTTAAAATAACCCGCTGGTAATTGGGATGGCTGAAAACCAGTTCGTATTCGCCGGTGCGCAATTCAAAGCGATAATATCCGGAGGCATCGGTGTTGCCAACCATGGAGCCATTGGTGATGAAAACGCTCACATCCGGAATGGGCGCCTTGCTGCTGTCTGCTACGAAACCACTAACAGAGAAATATTGCGCTTTTAGCGGCAATGCAAACAGGCAAAAGGTCAATATGGCAGTTAGTGGCCGCACTTGGTCAAACAAAGAACATTTGAATGTATAAAATTGTTAGCGTCCATTGGTTAAAAGTAGCCCGAAATCCGATAAACGCCTTGTTAGCCCTTCTTCTTCTTTCCAGATTTGCCGCCATTGTTCTTTTCTATTCTTCTTTTGGGCATCTCAGGCACGTTGAACGGCGTTTTGAAACTGCTTGCTTCCGGACGGTTCTCGGGGTTCCAAACAAATCCGGGAAGGGCATTTTGGTCGGTTGGCAGGTTTTCCAGGGGGTAAAGCACACCTGAAGGTGATCCGTAAAAGCGGATGGAGCTAACTTTATTGCTATCCAGGCCTATGCGCATCTGGTCGTATTGCACCGTATTGGCCGATGTGATGGCGGCGTCTTTCTCACGAATGTAATAAACGCTTTTTCCCTGCCCCTGTACCCAAACGCTTTTCAGGCGGTTTTCCGCGTTGAAATAATTATCCATGTCACGGCCGGAAATTTGGCTAAAATGGGCCGAATCCTCTTTCAGGGCAATGAATGAATGCTGCCTCATTTTCATGAGTTGGATCCGGCTGCCGGCAATGTGTATGTGCATGGTATCGGCATTTAGTCGGGTGTTGTCATTCCACAGTACGGGTTTGCCGTATAAAGAAAAAATACTATCGTCTGCAGCATAGGTAAGGCTATCGGCTGTGCCGCTAAAATCTGTGCGCCACATTGAAGCATGGTGGTAGGCGATTAAGGTCCTACGGCCGGAACCGGTATCGGCAACATACACAAAAGTATCTGCCTTGAGCATCAGGCTATCGCCATTCTTTTCCTGCTTTTTGGCCAGGGTGTTGCCCATAATACGGGTGTATTTGCGGTTTTTGTCGTAGTACCCTTTGTTGCCAAAGATGATGATGTTTTGTGCAGTATCTTTCACCCACAACCTCCCGGAAGCTTTGCCAATGCCGGTATTGCGGCTGTAGCTGAGCGTGTCGGCACGGATAATATTTTCTTTGCTGATTAAGGCTGCATTTTTGGTGAAATAACCTTGACCGGTGCGGGTATTGTAGTTGCCGTAATTGCACAAAATGGTATTTTCGTCGCTGTTGATTTCGGTATAATTGAAAAACCAGGTATTGCCTGTGGCGTTGCTGTATTGAAGGGTATCGGTGCTTACGGTATAGTCTGGATGGGTGAGGACCACATTGTAGCGGAAATACAGCATTGAATTGTTGGGGTTGTAGCTTCCGGTTTGGCTGGTGAGAATCTGGTCGCCATCCACAATTCTGCCTCCTGCACCATAGTAGCCAATGCGTGTATCGGTGTGGTAAAGTATCCAGGGGGTCGTGAGGGTCATGCTTTTATCCCTAAGCACCACATTGCCATCAACCCTGGCGGTTTTGTTTTTGTTGTTAAAAAGCAAATGGCTTCCGGTTACCACCACTCCCTCGCTGCTGGTGATGCGCACATTGCCCACCCCTTCCAGTTCCTCTTTTGAGGTATTGTATTCCGCTTCGTCGCAGGTAACGGTGCTGCCATTTTGTTCGAAGGCTACGCTGCCCCTGAGTATCTGAAAGCTTTCGCCCCGGCGCTTTTCACCCTTCATGCGGTCTGCCCGCAAACTGATTTCCTGCGCCATGCCCGGCCTTGTGCTGAGTAGTGTCATAAAAATCAATAGGGCGCGCAACTTGTTCATCCGGTTTTTTGGAATTACTTTGCAAATAACGTGCTAAATCGTTTTCAAACCTTTATTCAGGAGCAGGCACCCGACATAATTAGCGGTAAATCCTTGCTGGCAATCAGTGGCGGTGCGGATTCTGTGGCCATGGGACATTTATTTTCCATGTCTTCCTATGCATTTGAGGTGATGCACATGAATTTTGGTTTGCGTGGAAAAGAGAGCGATGAAGATGAGGCATTTGTTCGGGAGCTGTGCAAAAAATGGAACGTTAAGCTGCATACTGCGCATCCCGATACCGCTGCCGAAGCCAATGCCCGCGGCGAATCCCTGCAAATGGCAGCGCGCCGTTTGCGTTACGATTTTTTCAAACATATTTCCACCCCGGAAACCCCCTGGATTTGCACAGCCCATCAGCAATCCGATAATCTGGAACATCTTTTTGTATACCTTTTGCGCAACAGTCCTGCCGCCTGGCAAGGCATTCCCATCAAGCGCGATAATATTTTCCGCCCCATGATGTTCGCCACCGCCGATGAAATCAGGCAATGGATGGGGACGAACAACCTTGGGTGGCGAAGCGACAGCAGCAACGATAAAACCGATTACCTCCGAAATAAGGTCAGGCACTGGATTACCGGTGAAATCAGCACATTGATGCCCGGTATTGAACGCGAATTTGCCGAATTGAGTCTTGCAGTGCGAAACTTGCGCAGCACGCAGGTAAAAAGCTCACAGCGTTGGATAGAGCATTTTCCAGTGATGGGCGAGGGAAGACTCATAGCCGCCGATGCCGATAGAAAAAAGATTTTTGAGTATTTGCAATCGCTGGGCATGCGGGCCCTGGAGGCCGATAAGTTGCTGAAATCCGAAACAGGAAGCCGTTTTCATTTTCACGGATTGATGGCAGAAGTGCGGAATGGCGGGATTTGGGTGGGCAGGCAGCCGGATCATCAATTCAATGAAACCGATATTGGCAGTATTGAAGGGTTGCCATTTTCGATACAGGCCGGCAAATTTGCGCTGACGATTACCATTCAGGACAACCAACTCCCTAAAAGTCTTACCAATGGTGCCTGGTATTTTGACCTGTCCGCTGTTGAATTTCCGATTACCATTCACCCAAGGCGCAAAGGACAACGCATGCAGCCATTTGGTATGCAGGGAAGTAAAAAAATCAGCGATATCATGGTTGATGCCCACATTGCAGCCTCAGAAAAAGATGCCTATCCCGTAATTTCCGACGCTGCACAGGTGCTCGGAATCCCCGGTATCAGGCGTTCATCGGCTGCGCCTATCAATGGATTAAGTAAAAATTTACTGGTTGTAAAATGGCAAACCCTTGAATCAAACGTAACACCTTAACTTTGTGTGCTGAAATATGAAAGCCATCATTCCGGTCGCGGGTATAGGCAGCAGGCTGAAACCCCATACTACCACCCAGCCCAAGAGTTTGATCCCGGTTGCGGGAAAACCCATTCTGGGGCATATCCTGGATACCCTAATAGCGGCAGGTGTTGTTGATTTTGTATTCATTATCGGGCATTTGGGCGATAAAATAGAGCAATACATCTCGGAGCATTACACCAACGTAAACGCTACGTTTGTTATTCAAACCCTTGGAAAAGGCACCGGTCACGCCATTTGGCTTGCCCGCAACGAAATACAGGACGATGAGCCCGTATTGATTGTGCTTGGGGATACCATTTTTGAAACCGATTTAAAATCCGTTCTGCAGGAAAAAGTCAGTAGCCTGGGTGTGAAGAAGGTGGATGATCCCCGCAAATTTGGGGTTGCCGAACTCAACGAAGAGGGCAGTATCAAAAGGCTGATAGAGAAACCTGCAATTCCCAGAAGCAACTTGGCTTTGGTTGGATTGTATCATATTCGGGAAACCGCTTTGCTAAAGGAATGTCTGGAATACAACATCACCCACGATATCCGTACACAAAACGAATTTCACCTTACCGATGCACTTCAGTGCATGATGGAGAAAGGCGTGGCCATGCGCACCTTTGCGGTGGAAAATTGGTTCGACTGCGGTAAAAAAGAAATTATTTTACAGACCAACCGCAATTTGCTCCGTCGGGATGGGTTGCCGGAAGTGCCTTCAGCCTTGCTGAAAAACAACATCATCATTCCACCCGTTTATATACCAGCCACCGCCAAAATCGAAAATAGCATTATTGGGCCGGATGTGAGTATTGGCGAGCACGCCAGCATATCCAGGTCGGTGGTGAAAAACAGCATTATCGGGCAATATGCCCAGCTCCAGACTGCCATTCTTGAAAATTCCCTGATTGGTTCAGATGCCATCCTCACCGGTGCTGTGCAGAGCATGAATATTGGTGACGGTGCCGAAATGAACCTTGGCGGCGAAACTTCGTAAACATGCATTATACCATTCAGGAAATTGCCGAAATTATTGGTGGAGAGGCCCATTTCTCCGATGCTTCCTGCGTGGTAACCCAACCCGTTTTTGACACCAGAACCATTGGGCAGGCCTCGCAGGCCTTGTTTTTTGCCATTCCTGGTGCTGCAAGAAATGGTGTGCAGTTTGTGAAAACAGCTAGGGCGCTCGGGGTCCGCAATTTTGTGGTGCCTGCAACGGCAGATACCTCAGGTTTAGCGGATGCCAATATCATCAAAGTTGATAATGTTTTGCAAGCCTTGCAAACCCTGGCGGCGCATCACCGCAGGACTTTTTCCGGACCGGTAATCGGAATTACGGGAAGCAATGGAAAAACCATTGTTAAAGAATGGCTCTTTCAATTATTGGGCAATGAATTTAAAGCACACCGAAGTCCACGGAGCTACAATTCGCAGATAGGCGTAGCCATATCCATCCTGGGTATTGAGCCCTGGCATACCATGGCCATCATCGAGGCGGGGATTTCCAAACCCGGAGAAATGGAAAAACTGTGGCAGATGATACATCCAAACCTTGTTGTTTGCACCCATTTGGGCAGTGCCCACGATGAAGGATTTTCCGGCAGGCAGCAAAAAGCCAATGAAAAGGCCATTCTTTTCCGCGATGCTGATGTGGTGGTTTTTCCGGGTGATTCCCATGAAATTCGCACTGCGGTAAATGCTTACAAAGCTTCTCAGCCACTCACAAAATGGATTGCATGGGGCAGGAATGAATCCAATGCTTACCACATTATAAAAGAGGATTATCAATCCCGTCAAACCCAGATTCAATTTATACACAGGGGTAGCACACACATGCTGGAAATCCCGTTTTCGGATGTGGCTTCTACCGAAAATGCCATGAGTTGCCTGTGCACACTGGCAGCCGTTGAGCGTTGGGACCAGGCCCATGTGGAAGCCATGTGTCACCTGGAACCGCTTGAAAACAGGCTAAGTTTTACAGAAGGGAACCATGGCAATTATGTGGTAAACGACAGCTACAGCAATGACCCTGACAGCCTGCAGGTTGCACTGGATTTTCTTATACGGCAGCAGCCCGATAAACCGGCCTGTGTTATTTTGAGCGATATGGATCAAAGCGATCCTGATAAGCACCGCCTGGCTTCAAAAATAGCGGGTATCCTGCTTCAGAAGGGGGTAAAACAGTTGGTTGCCGTGGGTTCGGATTTTTCAAGGTTTCCGGAATTGTTCACCAGTTTCGAGACTGCTTTTTTTACCGATACCAAAGAACTACTGGCCTCCGGATTGCTGCATGGGCTTTCCGATAAGGCCATTCTGGTTAAAGGCTCGCGCAGGTTTCAGTTGGAGCAAGTGCATGCATTGCTGAAAAAGCAATTGCACAAAACCCACCTGAAGATAGACCTAGATGCTTTGAGGTACAATTACCGTTTTTTTAGGGAATATGTACCACAGCAAACCCGCATCATGGCCATGGTTAAGGCCTTTGGCTATGGAAGTGGTAGCTTTGAAGTGGCACGCACCCTGCAATATATGGGCGTGGATTATCTGGCTGTAGCATTTGCCGATGAAGGTGTTGCGCTGCGCGAAGCAGGGATTAAGGTTCCAATTATGGTGATGAACACGACTCCTGCAGATATTGCCACGCGTTTGCATTATCAACTGGAGCCGGTGGTATTTGATGAGGCCGGATTGCAGGAATATGCGAAGGTTGCAGCTACGGCTTCCATTACCGTGCATTTAGAGCTGGATACCGGCATGCATCGGCTGGGTTTTAGTTCTGCAGCCATTAAAGATATCGCAGGGCTCATACCTTCCGGGGTGCGTGTGGCATCGTTGTTTACCCATCTTGCGGCATCAGAAGATCCGGCACAGGATGATTTTACCCGGTCACAAATAGCCGCATTTACTGAAGCTGCCAATGCGCTTGAGGTTCAACTGGGATATGCACCGCTGCGTCACGCATTGAATACCGGTGGTATTTTGCGTTTCCCGGGCAGCAGCATGGATATGGTGCGGCTGGGTGTTGGTTTGTATGGGGTAGATCCCAGAAACGAGAGGGCTGCAGATTTAAAGCCGGTTACTTCGTTGTATACCACCATATCTCAGATTCATACCCTGCAAGCCGGGGAAGGGGTTGGTTATGGAAGAAAAGCGGTTTCCAAAAATGCCCGCAGCATAGCAACGCTGCCGGTTGGCTATGCCGATGGGTTGCGGCGCAGTCTGGGCAATGGGAAGTGGAATGTTTTAATAAAAGGCCAAAAAGCACCTATCGTAGGCAATGTTTGTATGGACATGTGCATGGTGGACGTAACGGGCATTGACTGCCGCGAAGGCGATGAAGTCATTGTATTTGGCGCCGAAAATACCGTAGCACAAATGGCCGTATGTGCGGATACCATTCCCTATGAGATCCTTACGGGAATTTCTGCACGCGTGCCCAGGGAATATGTGGGGGAGAATTGATGGTAATCTTGTTTTTTAATAACCCCACAAAAAAACCCGCTGCAAGCGGGTTTTTTTGACAACATCAAAAACAAACAAACACTATTTTTTTTCCAGCGCGCTAAAGCTGTTTCTCAATCCCTCCTGGCTGGTGATGTCCACCTTTAAGGTGCCAACCTTAATCGCAGTTTGTACCCGGATGGGAATGTGATTGGCATCGTCGCTGATCCACACACTCATATCATTGCTGCTTTTAAAAACACGGTCTACCACCAGTTTTGGCCTTAGTTTGATGCATTTTACCTTACCCAAATCGGTATTCAGGGTTTCCTTGCCCAAGTAGGTGAAATTGAGGTTGTATATTTTATTGTCAAGGTATAAGTCCAACGGAAAAACCTGGTTCACAGCAGCGTTGCTGAAATTGAGGTTTCGGGCATAGAATAACGCTGATGCTATGTCCTGTGTGTACATAGGCATGGCCAGCTCGCCATCTGAATTGCGCATTTTCTTTTTGTCGTGCATGTATATGGCAATATCTTCATCGAAGTATTTGTTTTCGCGCACGGTTTTGGCATAGCGAATCGGGGCCAGGGCTTCGGCATCAATCCAGCTCTGAAATTTGTCGCGCACCTTGTATGCCCAGTCAAAACTCTTAAGTGTTTCTCCCTCGCAACGCACAACCATGGCACTTCTGCCATTGATGGTGGTGGCCTGATCAACTGCCATGGTAATATTGGCTGCGTTGATGATGCCATAATGCACCCGGAATTTCAATTTTTCTCCCACCTTAAATGCCTGGTTGTTCAATTTGCGGTAATTGAAAGGATCGGCAGTGGGCTGCTGCATCTTCATGCTGAATGACTGCACCATCAGGGCCAAGCCGATGGCAAGGGCGAATATGATAAAACTGCGTTTCATGGGTTACTTGATTAATTGCTTTACAATCATATATACACACAACCCATGCCAAACCCCCAAACGAATGTTTAAAATCTCTCTCATCGGTTTTTCCATTGTACTTTTGTGCAATGTCATCCACCAGTTTATTGTCTTTCAGCAAAGGCAGTGGTTGCGGCTGTAAGTTGCCGCCACAGTCGCTAAAGTCCTTGCTTGAAGGTTTATCGTATGATTACGATATAGAAAAAATCGTGGTTGGTAACCAATTGTCCGATGACTGTTCGGTGTATGATTGGGGAGATGGCAGTTATCTGTTGCAAACCGTGGATTTTTTCACCCCGATGGTGAATGACGCTTATACCTACGGATGTGCTGCTGCAGCCAATGCACTCAGCGATATCTGGGCCATGGGTGGCAAACCCATTATGGCAAATGCGGTTTTTAGCTGGCCTGCAGAACTGCCGCTGGAAATGGGACGCGAAGTGCTCCGTGGTGCCATAGATGTTTGCAAAAATGTTGGGGTTGCACTTGCAGGCGGGCATACCGTAGATGGCAGGGAGCCGCTTTTTGGCTTGTCGGTAACGGGCAGGGTAACCCCGCAAACCCTAAAACGCAATGCAGGAGCGCTTCCCGGCGACTTTATTTTGCTTAGCAAGCCGTTGGGTGTTGGTATGCTCGCAGCTGCATACAAAAGGGGCATAGCCGATCAGGCACAGACGCAGGCTTTGTATGCTTCGCTGACAAAGCTGAACAACATTGGGGAAGCACTGGGTTACGTGCCCAAGGTGCATGCCATGACCGACGTTACCGGTTTTGGGCTTGCCGGACATTTGCTGGAAATGTGCCGTGCATCGGGCTGCAGTGCGGTTATCGATTTGGAAAAGTTACCCAAAATACCCGAAGCCATTTCTTTGGCGTCTTCGTTTGTGCTGCCCGACAATGCCACCCGAAATTGGAATGCTTACGAAAACGATGTGCAAATCAACAATGCTGCTGCTTTTCCATGGCTGTGCGATCCGCAAACCAACGGGGGTTTACTGGTGGCCGCAGCACAGGAAGTGGTGGAAGATTTGTGCAGCAAATACCCCGAATTTACAGTTATCGGCAGGTTTACCGAAAACAGCGAATTGCCCTTGTTGGTAGTAAATTAGTGCTTATAGCAAACAGCTTTGGCGGCCTTTACGGTGCGCTCTACGCTGGGCAGGTAGGCATCTACAAAAACACCGGCATAAGGAAGCGTAGTGTCTTGGCTGGTAACGCGGTGCACCGGAGCATCGAGATAATCGAAAGCCCTGCGCTGAACGATATGGCTGATTTCTGAGCTGATGCTCGCCAGCGGCCATGCTTCTTCCACAATCACCAGGCGATTGGTTTTCTTCACGCTTTCAATGATGGTGTCGTAATCGATGGGTCGCACGCTTCTAAGGTCTATCAGTTCGGCATCAATGCCTTCTTTGGCCAGTTCTTCCACAGCGGTAATGGCGCGAAGCATCATTTTTCCGAAGGAAACGATGGTTACATCTTTACCCTGTTTTACCACATGTGCTTTGTCCAATGGCAGCAGGTATTCCTCTTCGGGTACCATGCCTTTGAGGCCATACATTTGTTCGCTTTCCATGAAGATAACCGGATTTTCATCGCGGATGGCCGATTTTAGCAGGCCTTTGGCATCGGCGGGGTTGCTTGGAACCACCACTTTCAGTCCGGGAGTATTGGCATACCAGTTTTCAAAGTTCTGGCTATGCTGCTGGGCCAGCTGACCGGCGCTGCCGGTAGGGCCTCGGAATACCATAGGGCAGGTGTATTGCCCGTTGCTCATGCTGTTCATTTTGGCTGCAGCATTGATAACCTGATCAATAGCCACCAGCGAAAAATTGAAGGTCATGAATTCACAAATAGGGCGAAGGCCATTGGATGCAGCACCCACGGCAATACCGGCAAATCCCAGCTCGGCAATAGGGGTATCAATTACGCGGCGTTCACCAAATTCGGCAAGCATTCCCTGGCTAACTTTATAAGCACCGTTGTATTCGGCAACTTCTTCTCCAAGCAGGAACACGCGCTCATCGCGACGCATTTCTTCAGACATGGCCTCACGAAGGGCCTCTCTAAACTGAATTTCTCTCATGGTTTAATTAAAGAACACCAAAAGGAACCTTATGGGTTACAAATGGGCATGCAAAAATAATTAATTTCTCCTGCCAAGTTTCACCATGAAGAATAATTCTCAGAATTAAGCCAACCTGTGTCTGATAACGCTTTCTACGGCCTCATGCATTTGCCGGGGTGATAATTTTCTCCATGCAACCTCATCCAGGTCGCCGCCAAAGTTCACATAATAATCAATATGTGCACGTCGGAATTCTTCCAGGACATGTTCCCTGAAGTTTACGAATGCAATCCATCCGTCTTCGGTATCCTGAAACCATTCTTCATAATAGCTGTCGTCGCTGGCATGAAAGTTCAGGATGTTTTCACCAATGAGGATAAACTTCTGTATACCTTCTTCCTGCAGTAATTCCAGCACTTCGCGCTTAAGTGTCATGATGTCGTTGTATAGTGCGTCATTCCATTCTCCCATCAATTCAATGATGGCAAAACCTTCTGTATAATCGGCAAACAGGATTTTCAGGTACAGGGTGTTGGAGCCGAAAAAATCCCACTGCGGATGAATCAGGTAATTGTAAACCGCATGGGTAAAGGTAAATTCGCTGTATTCGCGCCCATAAAAAGGGGATTGCTGGTCTTCTGCGGCGCTGTACAAATGCAGCCAGTTGTAGTGGGGCTCTATATCGTGCACCTTACAAAATTACTATGGTTTAGGCGAATGCTGCCCCGGTCTTGTGCAAATCAGCGGTTTTTTTTCGCAGTGGCCGATTTCTTCATTTTCTTTGTTGCGTTGAAACGCGCATTTCTCGGAAACATGGCTTTGCTGCAAGCCCTCAACTGGCTCATTAAGCCGGTATGGATTTTTTTTATTGAGGTTGCGGTGCAAGACAAGCTGGGGAATGACCTTTATGGCCAGTATTATAGCATATTCGGGCTGGCCCTGCTCTTCAATATCCTTTTGGATTTCGGGCTGAATAACTACACTGCTTCTGCCATTGCCGGAAGCCCCAGCCATGCTGTTCCGCGCAGCATATTGCGATTGCGCATCTATCTTGCTGCCGCCTATGTATTGCTAACCGGCTTGTTGGGTTGGCTGCAAGGCATGAATATGAACCTGTTGGGTCTGGTATTGATAAACCAGGTGCTTGCGGGCTTTACGCTTTACCATAGGGCTATTTTGCAGGGAAGGCATTTGTTTAAAACAGACAGTGTTGCCTCTGTAGCCGATCGGTTGGTGGCGGTGCTGCTTTTGGTTTGGCTGGTGGGAAGTTCCCGTTTTCAGGGAGAACAAGGATTGTATTATTTTCTGCTGGCACAAACCTTGGGATATGCCGTATCGATGGTTTTCTCGTCCTATTATGCCCGAAAAAATGCTGCAACGCCCGCCGATGTGCCCATTTCCAACGGAGCACTGCTTGGTAAAATGGGATGGTTCGCTGCGCTTTCGCTGGCCATGGCTGTTTTTACCCGTGTGGATACCCAAATGCTGAAACACCTGGCTCCCGGTGGAGACGCAGCTGTTGGCATGTATGCGCGCAGTTTTCGGTTTTTGGATGCCGCTTTGATATTTAGCACATTAATCAGCGCTCAGTTGCTGCCCATGTTCACCCGTATGCTTGCCAAACAGGAAAATACCGATGGATTGGTTTGGCTAAATATGCGTATCATTCTCTTTGTGGCCTTGCCGGTGGCTTTTACTGGTGTTTTTTATGCAGAACCCTTGTTGCGCTTGTTTTACAAAAGAAGCCACGGAGCTGGTTTTACGCAGGAGGATGTAAACACCTTCAGGCTGCTGATGCTGTGTTTCACGCCCATGGCCCTGGTGCATATTTTCGGTACTTGGCTTACGGCCGCGGGGGTCTTGAAAAAATTGGGTGTGCTGGCTGTTTTTTGTGTTTTGGTGAATGCGGCCTTGAATTTTTTGCTGATTCCGCAAATGGGTTCGTCCGGTGCGGCTGTGGCGGGATTGATTACCCAGTTCTTGTTTGTGCTCGTCTGCATCTATTGGGTAGTTCGCAGCAAAGGATTTTCCATGCATGCCAAGAGGTGGTTTTACCTGCTTGTTTGTTTTAATGCTGCATACGCCATTTTTTCGGTGGTATCCAACCATATACCTGACCTTTCAGGATTTCTGCTTGCCTGCGGCCTCTGGGCCTTTACCGGCATGTTTCTGTTTGTGCCGGAGTGGAAGAAGTGGCTTTCCCGCGGGAATTAATTCAATGGTCCAGCACATCAGTGGGTGCTGAAGGTTTCTTTTTACGTTTAATGATCCAGCCATAACCCCACCATAGCATGGCCAGCATGGTAAAGCCCAGCAAACCCAGCAATGTCCATCTTGTTCCATCCAGTATTTGCCAGGTTAACATGACCATCATCCCCAGTGTAATGGCCGTGTTACCGGCTAGCAATATCCGCTGTTTTTTGCCCTCTCCGGCCAGTCGTTTCCAGCCGCGCCAGAGGTCAAGGAAAATGCTAAAGCTTACCAGTATGATGGCACCTGCGAACAGGTAAATGCGGCTGCTGTGCGGGCCTAATAAAACAAATAACCCAAAAAGTATATATCCGGCTAGCCGGCAAATTTCAGAAACGCGTTTAAGGCGTTTTGTGTTCATGTATACAGCGGATACTTCGCCATCAGTGTATGCACCTTGGTTTTCACACTGTTAAGCACATCCGTATTCTCCGGATTCATCAGCGCTTCGTCTATCAGTGCAGCAATGCTTTCCATATCGGCTTCGTTCATTCCACGGGTGGTTACAGCGGATGTTCCCAGGCGGATGCCTGAAGTAACAAACGGGCTGCGGGTTTCAAACGGAACTGTATTTTTATTGATGGTGATGTCGCAAATTCCGAGGGTGTTTTCGGCCAGTTTTCCGGTAAGGTTTTCGCCTTTGGGCCTCAGGTCGATAAGCATGAGGTGGTTATCCGTACCTCCGCTGATGATGCTGTATCCGCGGCTTACCATGGCTGCTGCCAACGCTGCGGCGTTCTTTTTCACCTGCATCTGATATTGTTTAAATTCAGGATCAAGGGCTTCTCCAAATGCAATGGCCTTGGCCGCTATTACGTGTTCCAGCGGTCCGCCCTGGGTACCGGGAAATACGGCTCCATCCAGCAAGGCGCTCATCATTTTTATTTCTCCTTTGGGCGTGGTTTCGCCCATTGGGTTTGGGAAGTCGGTGCCCATCATGATAATGCCGCCTCTGGGTCCTCTGAGTGTTTTGTGGGTGGTGCTGGTGGCAATGTGCACGTGCGGGAACGGATGGTTCAGCAACCCAGCGGCTATCATGCCTGCAGGGTGTGCAATATCGGCCAGTACCAGGGCTCCTATTTCGTCGGCAACTTTTCTGATGCGGGCATAATCCCAATCGCGGCTGTAAGAGCTGGCACCGCAAATGATGAGCTTTGGCTTTACTTCGCGTGCTTTGCTTTCCAGTGTTTCATAGTCCACCAAGCCGGTATCTTGTTTCACCCCATAAAAATGGGGGCTGTATAGTTTGCCCGAAAAATTCACTGGAGAACCGTGGGTAAGGTGGCCGCCATGGCTCAAATCAAAACCAAGGATTGCATCTCCCGGCTTTAATACAGCCAGCATTACGGCTGCATTTGCCTGCGCACCGCTGTGGGGTTGCACGTTTGCCCAGGCCGCACCAAACAATTGTTTCAATCGGTCTATGGCCAGTTGTTCTATTTCATCCACTACAGCGCAGCCGCCATAGTATCGTTTGCCGGGAAGTCCTTCTGCATATTTGTTTGTGAGCACAGAACCCATGGCCTCCATCACCTGAAGGCTCACAAAGTTTTCACTGGCAATTAATTCAATGCCTTCCTGCTGCCGTTTCAACTCATTGTTTATCAGTCCAAAAATAACTTCGTCGCGTTTCATGTTTAGCGTCGCAATTTACTTTCGATTTTAGTTTTTTTGTTCAGGACTTTTCCCGGTGTAATTTTTCAATGAAAAGTGCATACAAATTCAATGAAAATGGTGAAATTCGCCTCTTCGGTATGAAAATCAACAATGCATTCTTAAAACAAGCGGGCATATTCTTGCTCTTCTTATTGGGATTTTGGATCATTTCTGTGGCATTCCTCTGGCCTGCTACGGAAGGTAAGGTACTGCAGCAGGGTGATATGCAGCAGGTGCGCCTCATGATTGACGCTGCCAATAAATACGGCGAGGCCAATGGCGTAAGGCCCGACTGGAACGACCGCCTGTTTTCCGGTATGCCTGCCAATTTGATAACAGGAATCCCATCAGGGAACCTAATTCTTAAACTAAGGCCCCTGGAGATTTTTCTGCTGGTGAAAGGCCCTTACAATTTCTTGTTTGTGGCCATGCTCAGCATGTTTGTGCTGCTGCTTGCATCGCGCGTAAACCGCTGGCTGGCTGCAGCAGGTGCCATTGGTTATGCCTTCATGACCTTTTCCATTAGTTCCTACGAGGCGGGGCACATCACCAAGGTGCTCGCCATGGACGTAATGCCGGGCATGCTGGCCGGTCTGGTGCTCATTACCCGACGGCAATACCTGCTGGGCTCCGGTGTGCTTGGCTTGTTCTTTGCCATGCTGGTGGCCTATTTCCATTATCAAATTGCCTATTATGCCGGTATTGTTGCCGGAATTTACCTGCTCATTGAATTTATCATGGCCCTGAGGGCCCGCGAAATCAAGCACGCGATGATTGCCACAGGCCTGTCTGCCCTAATGCTTGGGCTGGGCGCCATGACCAACATCGGCAAAGCCATAGACACTGCCAGGTACAGCGAAGCCACCATGCGCGGCGGAAGTGCCGTGGCCAGTGAAGTTCCCAAAGATGGTCCAAAAAATCAGGTTGGCCGCAAAGGATTGGATATCGAATATGCATTCTCCTGGAGTTATGGCGTTGGCGAGTCCATGACCCTGATGATACCCGGTTTTATGGGCGGCAGCAGCAACGAAAAGGTGAACGACAGCGAGTATGGGATGGAGCGCGAGCGCCTGTACCACGGTGATTTGCAGTTTACTTCAGGTCCCATATACATTGGTGCCATCTTCGTGTTTCTGTTCATCCTTGGGCTGGTTGCCGTGCTGCACTATTTCAAATCGGCTTCGGCTGACCCGCAGGATAAAACCGTTGCCATTACTCTGCTGGTTTTCAGTGTGGTTACCTTGCTGGTATCGCTTATCCTGGGCTGGGGCCGCTATGTGGGTATCAACGAGTTTTTGTTTAACCATCTGCCTTATTACAATAAGTTCCGCACACCCATGATGGCATTGGTTATTGCACAGCTGGTGGTTCCGTTTTTCGGGCTGTTTGGCTTGCAGTTGCTGCTTTCTGACCGTTTTGGAGAAGAAGGCAGAAACAAGGTGGTGAAAACGTCCTTCATCGCTATTGGCGCTGTAATGGCTTTGGCGGCATTTATGCTGTTTACCGAAGATTTTAAAGGTAACGACGATAAGGAAATCATCAGCCAGGTAAAACAGCAGGCCATGGGTTCCGGCCAGGACGAAGGTTCTGCAACCGAAACTGCGGTAGATTATGTGAAGCAAATTATCAAAATGCGTTCAGGACTGGCTTGGGGCGACTGGCTCCGCAGTTTCATCCTGATTGCCCTTTCGGCCGCTTTGGTATGGTTCACTGCCATTAAAAAACAAAGTAAGATGTTGCTTTGGGGCGGTTTAATTGTATTGATTTCATTTGACTTGATGGGTGTGGCAAGGCGCTACATGACCGATGATAACTGGCAGGACAAAGAAGAAGAGATGAGCATTGAGCCGTCGCCTAAAGAAGCGGCGCTTGTGAAAGCCAATGTGGACAATGCACGGGTTTTTGATTTGCGCTACAATCCTTTCAACGATAATCACCCTGCTCCATTTTTCCGCAACGTAGGAGGGTACCATCCCGCCAAGCTTAGTCGCTATCAGGATATCATTAGCTATTGCATTACACCCAATGGTGGTGCTCTGCAAGGAGACTGGATCAACAACAACAATGCCCTCGACATGCTCGATTGTGGTTTTGTGCTGTCGCGCTCACAGGATGGCAAAGCTGAAGAAATATTCGCGCGTCCCACCGCTTTGGGCCACGCCTGGTTTGTGCCTTCGGTAAAGGAAGTTCAGGATCCAAAATCAGCCCTGCTGGAAATCAACAAAACCCCGGCCAGTAAGCAGGTTGTGGTGGAGGCTTCCGAAAAAACAAAACCAGCTGCAAGCACCTATGCCACTGATTCAACCGACAAAATCAAGCAAATCTATTATTCATTTGATACCCTGAAGTATACCGCCAACGCAAAAGCCAATGGACTTGCGGTGTTTAGCGAAATTTACTACAACGAGAAAAATGGATCCTGGAAAGCAACCATAGACGGCAAAGATGTTCCTGTGCTGCGGGTGAATTACATCCTGCGCGCTTTGGATGTTCCGGCTGGCAATCACCAGATTCAGTTTGTGTACACCCCGGCTGACCGATCTCCGTTGAAAATGGCGGAAACAGCTTCTTCGGCGCTCTTGTTGATATTGGTGGTGGGTGCACTGGGAATGTCCTTGTTCAAGAAAGAGGAAGAAGAAACACCCGCCTGATTTACGCACCTGTTGAAGCCGCAGTTCTCTGTTATCACCATAAATTACAATAACCTGTCCGGGTTAAAACGCACCTATGCCAGTGTGCATGGGCAAACTGCGCGAAATCAAATACAGTGGATTGTGGTGGATGGATACAGTAACGATGGCAGTGTGCCCTTTCTGGAGGAACATGCCTGCGACATCGATAAGCTTATCATTGAAAAAGACAAAGGCATTTACGATGCCATGAACAAAGGCCTTGCCGCTGCCGATGCGCCCTATGTGTGGTTCATGAACAGCGGCGATGTCATCTACGATAACCGGGTAACAGAAAAACTGCTGCCCTTGCTGGAAACGAGCCCCGATGTGCTTTTTGGCGATACCATGTTTGTGGACGAACAAGGTGAAGACATTGGGCTGATCAGTGAATTGAAACCACAGCGTTTCCCGGATCACCTGGATGTTAAATCCTTTCGATTTGGCATGAACATTTGCCACCAAAGTTTTGTGGCTAAGAAACAACTGTGCGAGCCCTACGATCTTCAATACAGGCAGGCAGCTGATGTTGACTGGATTATCCGCATCCTCAAAAAGAATCCGGTTTCTGCGAAGGCCCCATTCATCATGGCGGGTTTTGAAACCGGTGGCAGCAGTTCCCAAAACGAGAAAAAAGCCTGGAAAGAGCGGTTTGCGGTACTTTCGAAGCACTACGGTTTGCTGCCAAACCTTATTAATCATGCATGGATAATCATGCGCAGACTGTTATTTAACCTAAAGATACGATGAGCAATACTTCCCGCGTAGATACCTCCATGTTTGAGGAAGACCATTACCTCGGTAAACCCGCCGATGCCGATGATTTGATCATTGAACGAAGGATTCGTTTGCTGCGTCAGATTCCGGGTTTTGTCGGGAATGACCTAACATTGCTCGAAATAGGCTGTGGTAATGGGATTACCTTGCTTAAACTTGCTCCCGATTTTGCGGATGCCACCGGTTTGGAATACAACGAGGCGCACCGCGAAGAATTCACCAAATTGCTCGAAACCATGCCGGCATCCAATGTACACTTTTTACCCTGGGATATCATGGAAAAGCCCTATTTGCCGAAGGCAGACCGGTTGCTTAGTTTTGAGGTAATCGAGCACCTGCCCGATGAATCCGGTATATGCAATTATGCAGAAAGCCTCAAATCCGGAGGAATTGCGGCGTTCAGCGTTCCCAATAAATGGTGGATTTTTGAAACCCATGGAGCCAGACTGCCCCTGCTGCCCTGGAACAGGGTGCCTTTCTTCAGCTGGTTGCCCAGACCATTGCACGAGCGGTGGGCCAATGCACGTATCTACACCAAACGCCGCATCAAAAAGCTTCTGGAATCTCACGGTTTCGAGGTTTTGAGCATGCAATACGTTACCGCACCCATGGATGTGGTAAAATGGAAACCCCTCAAAAATTTCCTCCGAAAGTTTGTCTTCAACAGCGATACCACCCGAGTTCCGTTTAAAGCAGTCAGTATTTTCATTTCAGCCAGAAAAAAATAATTATGATTAAATATACCGCGTCCCTTGCCCTGCTGATAGGCGCAAGCAGCCTCTTCGCCCAATCCGGGAAAGAACAGAAAAAATCAAACAATGCGCTTTGGTACCAGCAGGCGTTCAACAAAAAGAAAAATTTTAGCATCAGGCTGGATAAAGCCTACCAGATTGCCAACACCCTTAACCCCAAAGAAATAGTGGTTGCGGTAATTGATGGCGGTACCGATCCACACCATCCCGATTTGCAGGCAAATATGTGGCACAATCCCAGGGAAATTGCATTTAATAATGTAGATGACGACAACAACGGATACACCGATGACACGGTGGGCTGGAATTTTATTGGCGGTAAAGATGGCAAAATTGTGGGTTGTGATAACCTTGAAATCGTGCGTCTGGTGCGCGAACAGGGCAAAACATTTGAAGGGTTTAAAGCAGATGGCGTTACCGATAAAGCCTTGCTTGCCAAATATGAAAATTACCTGAAAATGAAGGAGGATGTGACAGAAAACCGCGAGAAATATGCCAAACAACTGGAGCGCATGGTGCCCCTGGTTGATACCATAAAAAGCATGCTGGGCAAGATGGGAACCGAAAATCCAACCGCGGATCAGGTGAAGGCGTATGAGCCAAAATCCATGTCGGAAATGATCATCATTGGTGTTCTATCAAAAAACAGCGGCATGAGCATGGGTGAGTTGTATAAAGTCCTTAAAGAACAGATTAATCAATTAGAAGTGCGGGCTAATTGTCAGTATAACGTTGATTATGATCCCCGCTCCATGGTGGGCGATGATTACAACAATGTTGGCGAGCATTTGTATGGAAACAATTCCGTTGCAGGTCCTGATGCCTTTCACGGAACACATGTAGCCGGAATTATTGCGGCTGTTCGTGGCAATGGTATTGGCGTTGAAGGCATTGCTTCCAAAGCAAAAATTATGGTGGTGCGTGTGGTGCCCGATGGCGATGAGCGCGACAAGGACGTGGCCAATGGCATTCGCTATGCGGTAGACAATGGTGCCAAAATTATCAACATGAGTTTTGGAAAAGGATTTTCACCCAATAAGGCTGCCGTTAATGACGCTGTGGAGTATGCCGCCAAAAAAGGGGTGTTGCTGGTGCATGCAGCCGGAAACAGCAATGATGATAATGATGCAATCGCCAATTATCCCAATGATTCGTTGGGCGGCGGTAAGTTTGCAGAAACCTGGATTGAAGTAGGTGCAAGCCAACAGCAGAGCAAGCATCTGGCTACCGATTTCAGCAACTATGGTCAGCACAACGTGGATTTATTTGCCCCCGGATATCAAATCTACAGCACTGCCCCGAATGGCGGGTACGAAAATGCCAATGGTACCAGCATGGCATCGCCTGTGGTGGCGGGTGTAGCTGCACTGGTATGGAGTTGTTATCCCAACCTCACAGCTGTGCAGGTAAAGCAAATATTGATGAACAGCGTTACTAAGCACACAGGAAAGGTAATTCTACCCGGTACTACTGATAAGGTTAAATTCACCGAATTGTCGGTTTCGGGCGGTGTGGTAAACGCGGAAAAGGCGTTGAAACTGGCCGCTACCTTCCAATAATTGCAGGCTAACGCTTTGCTTTTCTATTGTTTTTGATATATTTGTGCTTCCATGCACAAATATGCCACCCGCATACTGGGCATCCTTTTGCTGATTTTTCACCTTCAAAATGCAGATGCACAGGGCAATAAACTGAGTATAGTGGGCTCTGCCCCCAAAAACATGACCATTTGTGGTCTTACGGACACTGCGCGGGTTACTGTTCTCAACATCAGCAGTTCCACTATATCCAGTGTCACTGTCACCCTTTCTATGCCTACAGGCATGCGCTATGTGCCCGGATCTTTAAGCGGAACCGGTGTTTCGGAGAGCAATATTACGAACCTGAACCGGCCGGTTTTTTCTGCACCAACCCTGGGGATTGGTAAAAATTTTACTTTTCGCTACCGTGTTCGCGCCAATTGCGATATGATTCCTGTGGTAAGCGGTCCGTCAAACCCCAGCATCAGCATTCGTGTGGATTACAGTGGCAATTTTGATGCGGATCGG
>CANKVN010000015.1 GCA_947487055.1 Flavobacteriales bacterium | reverse complement strand
AATGTTGGCTGAGGAATGCTGTCCAAAGCGCGCAGGGCCGCGGGATTGTCTTGTATAGCAGGCAATTTGCTTAGTAGTGAGTCGGATTTCGTGCGGGCAGTTGCATCGGTTTTGCGATTGCAGCCATCCTGGCAGGAGCCCAGCATAAGCAATATTATACCAATGAGGAATGGTTTGTTCATGTGTGGTTTAAAAACGCTTGGATTGGTTGTTTTGTTGCGAATATAAAAATAAGGCCGGCTTTTCAGCCGGCCCCGTTAAATTATTCAGGCTAGAAATTATTTCACTTCTTCGAAATCCACATCTTCTACCTTGCCGTCAGTATCGGTTTTTCCGGCACCTTCAGTTCCTGTAGTTTGCTCGGCCTGATTGGCTGCATTGTACATATCCTGGCTGGCTGCCTGCCACGCGTTGTTGAGTTCTGTGCTGGCGGTTTCAATGGTATCCAAATCCTTGGTTTCGTGTGCTTTTTTCAATGATTCCAGGGCGCTTTCGATAGCTGTTTTTTTCTCCGCAGGGATTTTGTCGCCATACTCTTTAATTTGCTTCTCAGAGCTAAAAATCAGCGCATCTGCGGCATTGAGTTTGTCTACCTCCTCACGGCGCTTGGCATCTGCTTCTGCATTTTCCTGGGCTTCCTGCTTCATTTTCTCGATATCCTCCTTGCTCAATCCGCTGCTGGCTTCAATGCGGATCTTTTGTTCTTTACCGGTGGCTTTGTCTTTGGCGCTAACGCTCAAGATACCATTGGCATCAATGTCGAAGGTTACCTCAATCTGAGGAACGCCGCGGGGTGAGGGGGGAATGCCGTCCAGGATAAATTTACCAATGGTTTTGTTGTCGCGCGCCATTGGTCTTTCTCCCTGCAATACATGAATTTCCACCTGTGGCTGATTGTCGGCAGCCGTGCTGTATACTTCTGTCTTTTTGGTGGGAATGGTTGTGTTGGACTCAATCATTTTGGTAAATACGCTTCCCATGGTCTCGATTCCCAGGCTCAGCGGAGTTACGTCCAACAACAGGATGTCTTTAACTTCACCAGTCAATACACCACCCTGAAGGGCTGCACCAATGGCAACCACTTCGTCTGGGTTTACCCCTTTACTTGGCGATTTGCCAAAAAAGTCTTCTACCAATTTTTGAATGGCAGGTATGCGGGTAGAGCCACCTACCAAAATCACATCATCAATGTCGGATGGCTTCATTCCGGCGTCGGAGAGGGCCTTTTTGCAGGGCTCAAGGGTACGCTGAATCAAACTGCTGGCAAGTTGTTCAAATTTAGAACGGGTAAGCTTGCGGACCAAGTGAGCAGGAACGCCGTCAATGGCGGTGATGTATGGAAGATTTACGTCTGTTTCGGTGCTGCTTGAAAGCTCGATTTTGGCTTTCTCTGCTGCTTCCTTAAGGCGTTGCAGGGCCATAGGGTCTTTGCGCAAATCCATGTTTTGCTCACTTTTGAACTCTTCGGCCAACCAGTCGATGATAACCTGATCAAAATCATCGCCACCGAGATGGGTATCACCATTGGTGCTTTTTACTTCAAAAACACCATCACCAAGTTCAAGAACGCTGATGTCGAAGGTACCGCCACCCAAATCGTACACAGCAATTTTAATGTCCTGGCCTTTTTTGTCCATTCCGTAAGCAAGTGCAGCTGCTGTAGGTTCATTGATGATACGTTCAACTTTCAGACCTGCAATTTCACCGGCTTCTTTGGTCGCCTGGCGCTGTGCGTCGTCAAAATAAGCAGGAACGGTAATAACCGCACGGGTTACTTCCTGGCCGAGGAAATCCTCAGCGGTTTTTTTCATTTTTTGCAGCACCATCGCACTTATTTCTTGCGGTGTGTAGGTGCGGTCGCCAATTTTTACGCGGGGGGTGTCATTGTCACCTTTAATGACTTCATAACTAACCCTTCCGGTTTCTGTTTGAACGTTGGAGAATTTTTCACCCATAAAACGTTTAATGGATGAAATGGTGTGTCTGGGGTTGGTGATGGCTTGCCTTTTTGCGGGGTCGCCTACCTTACGTTCACCGTTTCCACCATCAAGAAATGCAACAATGGATGGGGTGGTGCGTCTGCCTTCACTGTTTGCAATTACAACTGGTTCGTTGCCTTCCAATACAGCAACGCAACTGTTGGTTGTGCCTAAGTCAATACCTATAATCTTACTCATGATTTCAATTTCTATTGGTTAAACAACAAGAGTGCCAACCCTAAATCAGGCAGAAAAATATGACGAAATGGCAGAAGGTGTCTGCTTATGGCAGAAAGTTTAACGGCTTTGTTTCGCTATTGTTTTTCAGGAACAGAACAGATCCGGCATCAAATTTTACCTTGTCTATTTGCTGAATGCAGCGGCTGGCAAAAAGTCCGATTCCTCCCTGCACATTGCTGTATTCGGCCTGTTTTTGGACAATGCCGATGGAAGGTTCATTCACGGAAATGTAGTCTGACAGCAACTGATTGCCTCCATAAACGCGCAATCCGGCGTATTTAATCCGGTGGTAGAGGCTGTTGTCTGCCGTAATCGCGCTGCGCAAAAACTGCAAAAAGGCCAGGCGGGGAATTTTATAAAGCATGTTGCTGCTGCCATTGGCCGTAGCATTCGTTAAAACATTCCAGGACGCAGTTTTAACCGTTTTCTTAAATGTATCCGATACCGGAAATTCCTCATAGGTAATGTCCAGTTTTACATCGTAGGCAAAACTGTTGAGACCCGCCTTCATGCTGATGGTTAAATATTCTGGTGTGATGGCAAAATTGCTGTTGGAATCGCGGAATGGTGATGAAATATTGGCTTTCCCTACAATGTTGGTTTCTGCCCAAACACGGTTCCCTGTTTTGGGACTTACCACTTCAATGTAATAGCGCTTGTTTGGGTCCAATGCCTTGGTGTCCTTGGTTTTGAAAGTGTATAGCGGATTGATGTCATTGGCAAAAAGCCCTGAATCTTTCGTAATATTCCAAACCCTTTTCAGGGTGTCGTTAAATTGATTGTCTGTGGAACGGATGGTAACCAGTGCAGAATCGAGGTAGAGTGAATCGCTGATTTTTGCTACCTGCAAGGCTCCGCTATTTTCATTCAAAAATGCTTTGGCTACACGGATGTATTGTATGCTGTCATTGGCGTTCAGCATGCCATACAAAACAATGGTTTCCTTCCATTTTGCATTGATATTCAAATCGTTTTTGCAAGAAGAGAAGAATATAACCACCGCTGCTAAAGCAGGGATAAATGATCGGGTCATGTTTTTTAGTTTTAATACAAAAATGGTGAAGTCGGCTTTTTGGTCTAACTTTGCCTTTGCTGTCTGCAAAGATGAGGAAAATTATTGTCGTTTTTTGGTTGTGTACCTTTTTTTACACTGGGCATACGCAACAGGTAACCAAGGAATTTATGAAACTGTCTTTGGAGGATGATTTTCAGCAACTGGAAAGCAAATGGAGTCAGCAATCCACACAGGATAATTTTTTTATCGGCTCGTCTGAAGGTTTCGAGGTATGGCGAAAAAACAACCGTTCAGGGTTTTTTATTTTTCCTGAAAAAGTTCAGGAATACCGGATTTTTGATGTATCCATCACCTTTCTATTTGATGGTAAAGGAAAGCCTGAAAACAGCGCAGGACTTGTGTTGCAAGCTCAGCCTGATGGAAGTGGTGCCGTGGTGGTTGAGATTAACCGGAAAAAACAGTTTAGGATAAGGCGTGCCGCGGGCAACAGAATGGTGCAGATCAATGAACCCAATGGAGGGTGGAAAAAATCACCTAAGAAAATCAAGGGCGAGGCCATTACCCTTTCGGTAAAAACAAGCGACAAGGTTTATGATGTTTACATCAATGGGGTATACATTCATTCGTTTACCGAAATAGAATATTCCAAAGGCCGGCTGGGCTTGTATATTGGCCCGGAAAGCAAGGTTGTTTACAAGAAAATGCTCGTAAAGATTGACGATGAAGCCACTTCCGTGCCCAGTTCACGTGCCAGTTCGCCGGATGACAAAAAGTCGCTTGGAAGCACCGTGAGCAAGCTTAAGCTGGCCTTACAACAAAAAGATCAGCAGATTGTGGAGCTTGAAAATAAACTCAAAGATCAATCATTATTAGCTTACCATGCAGACAGTGTGTTGCTGAAGCAATCGCAGGAGGCAGTAGCCCGTGTTGATGAATTAGAGCTGGAATTGGAGCGGTTGAACGCTGATAAATTCAAACTGGAGGGCGAACTGATGAAGTTGCAGCAATATAAAAATGCCGCGGCCGGTTCGGATGGTGGCAATATTGCCGAAAATCTGGTAACCATCAATGAGGCACTAAAGCAGGAACTGATAAAATCGCGCAAAACGGTTGAAGAACTGGAAGCCAGTTTGCTTAAACAGCAATCCCAGGATGCAGACTGGATAAAAAAACTGAACCAGCAGGAGAATGCCATAGAGCAATACAAGATAACCGAGCAGTTGCAACGCAGGCGATTGACCGAAAAAGACAGCATTATCACCCAGGCGCGGCAAAAGCAACAAGGGTTGGAAAAAGCCTTAAAGGATTGTATGAAAACCAGTTCTGATAAACCTTCGGGCGCTAAACCCAAAAAAGATGCTAAGAAAGAAGAATCCTTGTTTGATGAAAAATAACCCATGAGCGTACACAAGAAAGAATTTAAAAAAATAACCACCCACGTGCTGCTGGAGATGAAGCAGAAAGGGGAGAAGATATCCATGCTTACGGCTTATGATTATTCGATGGCCAAGCTGGTGGACCAGGCAGGAATTGATGTGATTTTGGTGGGCGACAGCGCCAGTAATGTGATGGCCGGACACGAAACAACCCTTCCCATTACCCTGGATCAAATGATTTATCACGCATCGTCAGTGGTGCGGGGTGTTGATCGTGCGCTCGTTGTGGTTGATTTGCCATTTGGAAGCTACCAGGGAAACAGCAAGGAAGCGTTGGCCAGCACCATTCGTATCATGAAAGAAAGTGGAGCCCATGCCGTTAAAATGGAGGGTGGAGAGGAAATTTTGGAAAGCATCAAACGGATTCTTACAGCAGGTGTTCCGGTAATGGGTCATTTGGGTCTCACGCCCCAAAGCATTTATAAATTCGGCACTTACGCCGTTCGGGCAACAGAGGAGGAGGAAGCCGAAAAACTCATTCAGGACAGTAAATTACTGGAAGCCGCCGGTTGTTTTGCATTGGTATTGGAAAAAATCCCCAGCACGCTGGCAAAGCGGGTGGCCGAAAACCTCACCATCCCTGTCATCGGAATAGGAGCAGGACCCGATGTGGATGGGCAGGTGCTTGTTTTACATGATATGCTGGGTATCAACACTGAATTTAAACCCCGTTTTTTACGTAAATATGCTGATTTACACGGTATCATAACCGGTGCTGTTGAGCATTATGTGCTGGACGTTAAAAACCGAAGTTTTCCCAACGAAAAGGAACAATATTAAAAAAAGCCGGTTAATCCGGCTTTTTTTATGAATGACGAAATCGGGCAGCGGCTATCAGCTGTTTGCCTTTTTGTGGTCGGCTAAAAATTGTGCCAGACCGATATCGGTTAATGGGTGTTTAAACAAACCCATAATTGCACTTAGCGGGCAGGTTACCACATCAGCTCCTGCTTGTGCACTCCTTACTATGTGCAGGGGATTGCGAACGCTGGCAGCCAGAATTTCAGTTTCGTAGCCCTGAATGGAATAGATTTCAGCGATTTGCTCAATCAATTCTATGCCATCCCAGCTGCTGTCATCAATCCTGCCTATGAAAGGAGAGAGGTATGTTGCACCGGCTTTTGCAGCCAAAATGGCCTGCCCGGAGCTGAAAACCAGCGTGCAATTGGTGCGGATGCCTTTTTTGGTGAAATGGGAAATTGCTTTTACGCCATCTACCGTCATGGGAACCTTAACCACGATATTGGTGTGGAGGGCGGCCAAACGTTCGCCTTCTTCCACCATGCCATTAAAATCGGTGGAAATAACCTCTGCGCTTACGTCGCCATCCACGATGGCACATATGGCTTTGTAGTGGTTCAGGATGTTTTCCTGTCCGGTAATGCCTTCTTTGGCCATTAGGGAAGGGTTGGTGGTAACACCATCAAGAATGCCTAATTCATTGGCTTCGCGAATCTGATCAAGATTGGCCGTATCGATGAAGAATTTCATGTTGATGCAAAGTTAAGCCACCTGCCTGATGAATTGAAAAGCGGAGCCCGTAAAAATTATCACCAACTTTTCACCCGATACAGCAAATGCAATCCCCCGAAGGCTTGGCTTAAGCCATAGTCGTAGCCGGTGCGGTTGGTGGAATTGAGGCGCAAGCCGGCTTCTGCTTTTATGTGAAGCCTTATTTTTCTGGGTTTGTAGTGAAACGAAAGTCCAAATTGCGGCATCCAGCGGGTTTGGGGCCACTGTCTTTCGGAAACAATTCCGTTGCTGAAAATTTCGTTGCTGCTTTCTTTGAATAATCCTTGAAAACCAAACCAAACAGCCGGATTAAAACGGGGCCTGTCGTTGAATTTTAATTCGCCTACGGCGTTAAGATTCCAAAGCCTAAGGCTGGATTGATACAAAATACTGTTTCCACTCCTGATATCCGGTTTGTAATTGACCTCGCTGAAGCCCATGGAAATATTGCCATTAAACAAATAACTGATGGAGCTGTGAACCGAAAGCCCCGCAGAATAGGAATTGTTTACACGGTCCGAGAAGTATGCTCCCAGTTCTTCTCCACCGTAATAGCGGTAAAAATTGGTTTCCCCGCGCCCATACAAGCCAATGCTGATGTTTTCAGGAATGGTATTCATCTGTGCCATCAGCAAACCATTGCCAAGGCCAAACAAACAAACAAGGATACACTTAAGGTTCATGGAAGTTTTGTAAAGTAATGTTTGTACCTCGGTTTGCGGATTCGGAGCATCATCCAGACACCTAGGCGCCAAACAGCGGTAAAAAAACGATTTTTTCCCGAGAATTCCACCCGATCATATACAATTGTGCTGTCATTTTGTCGCAATAAAACATGAAGGTGCTGCCAGCTGCGCAATCCTGGAGGCAAAAGCTTCCCCTGATCGATGAATGCCCAGCAGGAATTGCCTTCGTGTACCTGTGTGATAATGCCCTCCCAGGGGCTGCTGATTCCCATGGCCGTTACGGTAAAATGCATGCTGGCGCCTGCGAAGATGCCATCAAAGCGGTGAATGGTTAACGCAGTTCCCGGAGGATTGAGTTGTTCGAGCAAATGCCGATTGAAGTTCTTGCGCACCATGTCGAATGGAGAGTCTACTTCTGTCTTCTGCGTGATTTTCATGTATTTTGGTCAGGAATAAAACTTTTTTATAGCCGATTGGTTTTTATAGTACACTTTTTGTAGTAAATCATTACACAGTATCATGGCAAATGTAGTTTCTGTTACCCGCACTGCACAATTCAATGCTGCACATCGACTGAACGTTCCGGAATGGAGCGAGCAGGAGAATAAGGCTTATTTTGGGTTGTGCAACAACGCCAACTATCATGGCCATAATTATGAACTTCATGTCACCATTACCGGGCCTGTAGATCCAGTATCGGGATATATGATAGACTTGAAATTGGTAAAAGACTGGATTGAAGATGATGTGGTAAAGGCGTTTGATCACCGAAACCTCAATCTGGATACGGAAGAGTTCAGGAACCTCAATCCAACTGCTGAGAATATCGCTGTTGTTATTTGGCAAAAACTGAGTAAAAGGCTCAATCCGGAAATGAAATTACTGGTAAAATTGTATGAAACGCCCCGCAATTACGTAGAATTCGATGGAACACAATCATAAACATCAACAAAAACAAGAAGCGCTCGGCGACGAGCACGTAGGTACCAATATGGAAACCCCGCTCAGGCCGGATGCATTTCAGATGGACAACGATTTGAAAATTGAACTCATCTCCAAGCATTTCACCGAGATAATGCACATTTTGGGTTTGGATTTAAACGATGAAAGCCTGAATGGTACACCCATGCGCGTGGCCAAAATGTTTGTAAATGAACAATTTAAAGGCCTGGATCCCCGAAACAGGCCGCATCCAACATTGTTTGAAAATGGTTTCAAATACAAAGAAATGCTGGTGGAAAAAGACATTCATTTTTTCAGCACCTGCGAGCACCATTTCGTGCCCATTATGGGGAAAGCCCATTTGGCATACATCAGCAGCGGCAAGGTGATTGGATTAAGCAAGCTAAACAGGATTGTGGATTATTATGCCAAAAGACCACAGGTGCAAGAGCGCATGACTGTGCAAATTGCCAATGAACTGATGGAAGTTCTTCAGACGCCTGATGTGGCCGTAATAGTGGATGCAAAGCACCTTTGCGTTGCCAGCCGCGGTATTAAAGACATCACCAGTGCAACCGTTACCGCCAGTTACCACGGCAAGTTCAATGATGCCCAAACCCGCAACGAGTTTCTGAAATACATTGAAATGAACGCTTCTGAATAACCTTTTTAAGGAATTCATGTAAAAACAAAAAAGGCGCCCATGGCGCCTTTTTTGGTGGAATGTTGTTGCTGATTTAAAACCCAAACCCAATGGTCATGCCTATCTTGGGAAGAAGGCCGCTGTGATAAAGGAAATAAGCATCAGGACTTTGCTTGTAATCAAAATTTGCATCTGGGGTTTTTACTTTACTTTCTGAAACACGCATGCCTGCTCCTACGTAAAAATCAACAAAAAAAGATTCGCCCAAAGATTGTTGTCTGCCAATGATGAATCCCGGATAAACAGCAGTGGTAGTTACTTCATTGATTTTTTCGGTTGTTTGGGCTGGAAATGAACCGCCATAGTCATAATATCTTGATGTTTCTGCGTAATAACCACCCTGGGCAAATATACCCACGTAATATCCATTGATGGTTTCCTTGCCGCCCAGTGTTTTTTCGATGTGCAATCGGTTTAAATAGTGTTTAAAAGCGTATTCACCCGTTATTCCTGTGCCTTTTGTAACTCCATATCCTGCTGAATTTGGTTGGCGGTACATAAACTCAAGGCTAAGCTGGTGGGCATTTTTATAGTCGCTGTTAAAAAACTCACCACTAACCCACAAACCACCTCGTATGAGGTGCTGAGGGCTGAATTTTAAAATTGTTTTTGGAAGCTGGGTTTCAACTTTGTTAACCTGTGCAGAAAGGCATGTTACCATTGCCGTGCCGATGGCCATAAGAACTAATTTCTTCATTGTTACTGATTGGTTATGTCAACAAATATACAGATTGTGCGTTGCTTACCCCTAAGCGGCAATTGTGATTTTTATTAAAAATCATGATTGATAGATAAAAAAAGCGGCCCTAAAGCCGCTTTTTAAACAGAACAACAAGATGCTCTTGACCTTTTGTTGGGCGAATAACCGGGATCGAACCGGCGACCCCCAGATCCACAAACTGGTGCTCTAACCGACTGAGCTATATCCGCCATTAAGGGCTGCAAATTTAAGGAACATTCATCATTTTCTCAACAGGAATTGATGATGATTTCTCATCTTTGCAAGTATTAAGCAAAATAATCCTGATCATATTGCTCTGTTGTGCAGTTGGTATCCTACCCCGGAGAAACCGCTCAATGGTATATTCTGTAGGGATTTGGCGCATTTGATTTCGGAAAGATTTACGGTTTCTGTGGTCTACATTCACTACTCAGGGGATGTTTCAGAACCTGCAATTTTTAAGCACGAAAAACCGGATTTTACCGAATGGGAGATCGTAATTCCCCGAAAACACGGATTGTTTGGTTTTTTTTATCACCAGTTTCATTACTACCGGCTGTTGTTTGAATGCCTGAAATCGCTCGAAAATTTGAAAATCATCCATGCTCAGGTTACCTGGAAAAGCGGATTCGACGCCATTTGGCTAAGGAGGAAATTCCGTTTGCCTGTGGTTATCACAGAACACAACACGGACTGGCTGCCCGAAGATGGTCAATCTCCGCGATGGAAGCGCCGCTTATCCCGCTGGGCCTTGTTCAGGTCTCAATCGGTTGTGGCGGTTTCCCAACGGTTGGCAGATGCACTTTCCATAGCCATCCATAAGCCCGTAGCCTTTATTCCCAATGCGGTTCATAAAACGTTCACTGATGAACCCCGGATGGTATTCCCACCTCAAAATAAGCCCGTGTTTATCCATGTTTCCAACTTTAACATCAAGCAGAAGCAGACGGATAAAATCATACACGTATTTTCACAGTTTGCCCGCAAACAGCCCACAGCTATACTGGAGCTGAATGTGCCGGAGCAAGCCTTTTATGCCTATAAAGCAGCGAATCCACAGCATGATTGGACAAGGATTCATTGGCTGGCACCAACCCCTAACAGGAGGGAACTGGCAGACAGGATACAGCGTGCCCATTATTTGGTTAGTTTTAGTTTGTATGAAACCTTTGGATTAACCATTGCCGAGGCTGTTTGCCTTGGTGTGCCTGTTATTTATACCCACTGCAAAGGTGCGGATGCGTTAATTGCAGAAAACATGGGTATTGCCTGCGATGCACGCAGCGAAGCATCATTGTTGCGTGCTTTTATAATGGCCGCTGAAACAACCGATTGGAATTATGAAGAAATTGCAGGCAAGGCCAAAAGCTTGTTTTCCGGTGATGCGGTGCTGGACGCTTATTCCGATATTTACCGAAAAATCAAATAAACCATGTGTGGAATTGCCGGTGTTTTTAACCTTAAGCCCCTGCCTGCAAGGCAATGGGTGGAAACCTGCATGCAATTTTCCCATTCCTTGTCGCACCGCGGACCCAATGACGAGGGATTTGTTTTGTTTGATGCTGATGGAAATATCCATGCTTTTGGTGGTGATGACTCATTGCCCGAAAACCAATTGCCGCATATTCAAACCGCTGAAGGATATTTTGTGGGTGCTCTCATTCACAGGCGCCTAAGTATTATCCAACCAGGTGTTGCCGGTCATCAGCCGTTTTCTTCGCCTGATGCGCGGAATTGTATGGTTTACAACGGCGAAACATTTAATTATCCTATGCTGGATGAGCGCTATGGGTTTAGCAATCATGGGGGGACCGATACCGAAACAGTCTTTAATTTACTTAGCCATTCCGGAATAGACGCGGTTACCCAATTGGATGGATTTTACGCCCTGGCGTTTTGGAACAAAGAACAGAAAACCCTGCATTTGCGGCGGGATATGACCGGCGTTAAACCATTGTATTATACCCAAACCGAAGATGCCTTTGTTTTTTGCTCGGAAACCAGGCCTTTACGAACATGGCTGGGTGGCGTTAGTATCAACAGCGAATCGGTATTTCATCATTTGGTGGAAGGCGTTTTTTTGCCGCAAACCGGATTTTATCAGGAAATTGCCTCAGTTCACGAGGGATTGGACTGCAACCTTCGCACTTTGGAATGCACGCCTGTGTATTATCCTGATTTGGAAGGCATTCCTCAGGATGCGCTTGGTGATTTATTGAAAAAGGGGATTCAGCAGCGATTGATGTCGGATGTGCCCCTGGGATTTGCGGTAAGCGGTGGTATAGATAGTGCCGCCATTATTGGCTATGCCCGTCAAGCATTGGGTCCTGATGCCGATTTGGCGCTATTTTCTGTGGTTTCGCCCAATACGCAGGCCGATGAATTTTCCTGGCAACAACAAGTGGCGGAATATAATGGCGCAACTTGGCATAAACTGGATACTGGAGATATAGGCCACCAGGCACTTGCAGAGGTGGCTTCCGCAACAGATTTGCCTCCTTTAGCCTGGAACAACCTTGCGCATTATGCACTCTGTGAATTGGCAAAATCAAAAGGCGTTACGGTTTTCTTTAACGGGCAGGGGGCCGATGAGTTGTTTGGCGGATATCCCGATTACCTGTACCGTGATTTTTTCTCCTTACAAGCTGTTTTTTTGCAAAAAGGGAATCACTTGCCGGTTGCCTACCGCGAAGCTTTCAAGCAACGCATGTTGCTGCAGATGAAGGCAATATTCCCCGGACTGGTGAGCATGCGACTTAAGCGGAACGCCAAAGGTCTGCTGAACCGCGATCTCTGGAAAACAGAACCATACCTGCCCAAGCTGGCACACCTAAGTGCCGACCACAAAATGGAGCATGATTTTTTCTCGCAAAAACTCAGGCAAATGCTGATCTGGGACGATATGAACGGTATGGCGCATGGTTTGGAAAGCCGCAATCCATTTGCCGACAATATGGAACTTGCCCGTTGGTTGAATGTGAGGTTTAGTGAGAAAATTACCCACGGCTATACCAAGGGTGTGCTGCGCGATGCCTTGCATGGGATTGTTCCTGAAAATGTGAGGCTGCGGGTAGATAAAAAAGGATTTACAGTGCCGGATAATGCCCTCACCTGGAAAAACCGCAACCACTGGAGTGGTTTACTGATGAGCGAAGTGCTGGACGATTGGTCGCCACGCCCTGCCAGGGAGCGATTGCTGAAAACCTTGTCAGAACACAACACCAGTGATTTACGCTGGTATTTTCGCCTGTCCGCCATGGCAGCATTTCTGCAACAATCCAAACCATGAGCCGCAGCAATCCCATACATACGTTTATCAGCCAGTTGCTACGCGCTGTTCTTTCCGCTGTATTTGTAATTTTATGTTCCCGCTGGCTGGGTCCTGAGGGGAGGGGCGAACTTGGATTGGTTTTGTTCTGGGCGGGCTTGCTGATGATGGGAAATGATTTTGTGGGTGGGAGCAACCTGGCAAATGCCATGCAGCGCTTTTCCCTTTCAGCATTGTTCCCATTTAGTTTGGCCTGGTCTGCGTTTATGCTGTTAACAGGCTTTGTATTACTGATGCTGTTTGGTGGCGATTCGAAAATGGCCTGGATGGTAGGGCTTGTTTCCTTACCTATGGTTTTGCTAAGCATTCAGTACAATGTGCAGCAAGGACTGGCTTTGGTGAAACAGCGCAACCGCCTGCAATTGCTGCTGGAACTGTTAAAGCTTTTATTATTAGTAAGTTTTGTATCATCATGGGATAGTATTGATTTAGGCGTTGGAACAGCCATTGCGTCGCTGTTTTATGCATTATTGCTGGTACTGGCTGTCAGCACCTGGCTGTTGAGAAAGCCCCTTTTTAGTGCCTTGGCCACAGCAGAAAAGCCGCCCAAGGTTTTGTTTACCGATGGTTTCTGGAGCCAAATCGGGCACCTTGCGCAATTTTTAGGGTACCGACTTAGCCTTTACAGCCTCACCTATTGGCTGGGAACAGCTGCCGCGGCTGGTGTTTATGCCAATGCACTGCTTATTGCAGATACCATTTGGATATTTGCCAATAGTTTTGGCACCATTGCCCATGTACGAATCCTAAGGAGTAAGAATGCTGTTTTTCAGGCTGATATAACCTTGAGATATGCGCTTATTGCGGTGGTGGGAACAACGCTTGCCTGCTTGTTTCTGGCAATTTTGCCTTCCACCCTTTTTGTTGCCGTTTTCGGTCATGGTTTCGAAGCGCTGAAAGACACTGCGCTGCTGCTTATACCAGCTATTGTATCGGTGTCTGCTGCTAGTTTGTTTAGCCATTATTTGCATGCAGTAAACAGGTTTAAATTGCTGTTTCTGGCCAATGTAGCTGGATTATTGCTGCAGACTTTGCTGGGCGTATATTTGATTCCGCGCTGGGGTATTTATGGTGCTTGCGTAGCTGCAGACTTTGGGTTTTTTCTGGTGCTGCTGGTTGTTTACCGGCAGTTTAAATTGTCAAATCCAAATGCCCGACTGCACGGTGTTGTGCGGATTAAAGGGATGCTGAAAATATTAAAGCAGCTGGTGAAGTTGGCCTGAGTTACAAAGAATTGTTGATCCAAACCGCTACATGCTCTTCAAATATGGCATATTCCATGATGAAATCCTGTTGTAAATCTGGCTTGTGAAAACTGGCGGAGAACCGGCCGGATTCGCCCATTTCAAAGGGGCCAACCGTCATGTGTTTTTTAAAATCAACCTCTTTTTTGCCGTACCATTTATACATGCTTTCCTTGGCTCCCCAGATTATCAGCAGGCTTTCCTGGTGGCGGCTGCGGTGAAGGTGCGATTTATCGGTATTGTTGCAAAACTTATCTTCAATCCGCAATATTTTTGGTTCAATTGTTTCAATATCAATACCTGTAGATTCTTTCTCATTGAAAATGGCAGCAGCAAATTGTCCACTATGGCTCCAGCTGAAATGAAGACTGCTGTTGTCAAACGTGGGTTTCCCGAATTCATCTTTGATAATATTTTGTTCAGGATAGCAGGTTTTTGCAAGTAAGCGGCTTGCGAGGTAATGCATTTTTCGCTGCGCAGGAAGTTGTTGTATAAAAGCCAACTCTTGTGCTTCGGGGTTATACATTTGCATCAGCGTTTCTTCCGCTTCGGTGATTTTCCAAAAGGCAATCATTACACCCGGCGCAGGACGCATTAATCTATCCAAAGGCATGGCAGCGAAGTTACAAGCAATACACCTGAAAACCTTAACGGGCCACACGGGAGCTGTTTATGCGCTCGTTTCCGATGGAGCCGGAGGCTTTTTTTCTGCTTCAGGAGATGGAATGGTGGTTCATTGGCCTTATGGGGCATCAGATGGCAAGCTCATTGCCAGTATACCCGGCCCCGTATACGCATTGGCATTTGATGCCAAAAACAACCTGTTGTATGCCGGAAGCAGTGTTGGCGAACTTTTTGTTATCGCATTTAATCAATCGCAGGTAGCGTCTGTAAGGCGTTTTGAAGCGCACCAAAAAGGCTTATTTACCATTCACTTGTTATCTGATGTATTTATCACAGGTGGGGGAGATGGGAAGCTGCTGCAGTGGAACATGGAGGGTAGGATTGAGCGCGTGATTGAAGTTTGCGAAACCTCAATTCGTGCCATTATTAGGGATCAGCAAGGACAATGGTGGGTTGGTAGCAGCGATTTTCAGGTTCGAGTATTTCAACCGGATTTTAACCTGAAAACCATTCTTTCCGGCCACACGCAAAGTGTATTTGCCCTTTCTGTTGTTGATTCCGGGAAGGTTATAAGCGGGGGCAGGGATGCAACACTTCGCGTTTGGAACGGGGAAGGTCCGGCACAAGCAACGATTGCTGCGCACAATCTTCATATACACAGCATAAAGTTGAATGCCCACAGTCCAATAATTGCCTCGGGAAGCATGGATAAAACTGTAAAAATATGGGATGCCAGTAGCCTGGAATTGTTGAAAGTGCTGGAGGCATCAAAACTGGTATTTCACCGTTCTTCTGTCAATACTTTACTTTGGTTGGATGAGCGTCTTTTGGTCAGTGCTGGTGATGATCGCACCATCTACCTGACAGAAATAACCTAAATATACGAAAAAAAGCTCAGATTTCCAAACGAATTCCGTTTGGTGTTAACTGGATTTTGCGTGTTTTGTACAGCACCCCTACGGCTTTTTTCCATGCTTTTTTGCTCATGCCAAAACGGCTGTATATTTCTTCAGGACTGCTGCTGTCGGTTACACCGATAAACCCATCGTTTTGTTTTAGCATCTGCAGAATCTTTGCCGACATTTCGTCTATATGAACCATTCCATCCTGCTGCAGCGCAAGGTCTGTTTTGCCATCAGGACGAATATGTTTGATGAATCCCGTAACGCGGTCGCCAGTTTTTAATGCCTGAAAAATTTCATTGTGGTAGATGATCCCCGAATGTGTATTGTCGATTACTGCGTTTAACCCCAGGGGCGTTTTGCCAAGAATAAGCAGGGAAACTGCGTCACCCTCCTCGAATGGTAGGGGTGATTTATCCAAAAACTTACTGACCTTGGCGCTTCCTGCAAGTCGTTCAGAAACCTTATCAAAGTAAACATAAACAACATAGTGGTGTCCGCGCAGCATGGGAACGTTCTGTTCACGTATTGGAACAAACAAATCTTTTAACAAACCCCAATCCATAAAGGCGCCAAAGCGTGTAACAGATTTGCATTCCAGCGCGGCACATTCTCCAAGGTAAACGAGTGGCTTTTCGGTGGTTGCCACAATTCGGTCATCGGAGTCATAATAGACAAAGGCGTCTACCATGTCGTTTGGGGCAGCACCTCTTGGCAGGTATTTGCCGGGCATCAGGATTTCTCCGCCGTCACCATCATCCAAAAAAGCCCCAAAGTCAACAAAACGGTTTATCTTTAGGTGGTTGTATTTTCCGGGGATTGCTTTCACCATGCAAAGCTAAGCATGATTGTTGGCATTCGGGTATTTGTCCACAAAACACCCACCCACGTGTTTACATTGCTTTCCTCCTATAATTTCGCTCCATGATTCTTTCCGATAAGCGCATACTCGAAGAAATAGAGCTTGGAACCATTAAAATTGAGCCTTACGATCGACAGTGTTTGGGCAGCAATAGCTATGATGTTCATCTTGGCAAGTGGCTGGCTACTTACAAGGACCATATTTTGGATGCCAAAAAACACAATGAAATTGAGTATTTCGAAATTCCGGAGGAAGGTTTTGTACTTTACCCGCATGTGTTTTACTTGGGCGTAACAGAAGAATACACGGAAACCCATGCCCATGTTCCTTTCCTGGAAGGGAAGAGCAGTACCGGCCGTCTGGGTATTGATATTCATGCCACTGCAGGTAAGGGGGATGTTGGGTTTTGTGGTAACTGGACCCTCGAAATCAGTGTTAAACAACCGGTGAAAATTTATCGTGGAATGCCGATTGGGCAGCTGATTTATTTCCCTGTAGACGGTGAAATAGAGGTTAAGTACAACCAAAAGAAAAACGCCAAATATTCAGGTCAGCCCGATAAGCCTATCGAGAGCATGATGTGGAAGAATCAGTTTTAAATTGCTTTTCTTAATGGATTAGGCTGGTGCAGAATGCGGAATTTTTCAGCACTTTTCAATTGGTCTTCCATTGTTTCCGTTTTTAACCATGGAAATGGATTCTGGTTGAAATACATTCGGTAAGAACTTGCAGGCCACTCATCAATGTGGGGGGTAAATCCGTGTCGTACGGGGTTTTGGTGGATATATGCGAATAACCTTAGAAAATATGATTCGGTGGTGATGGGTTTTCTTCTGACATTCTTTTGAAAAAGCGAGCCTCTGCGGTTATATTTTTTGTTGAATGCCTTGCTGTAGGCGTTGAAGAAGTTGGAAAACTGCTGGCTGAAGAATCGTTCTTTTATCTTGGCGCCTTCTGCGCCAAGACCTTCCAGGTTTTTTAAACCTGGAAGGTCTTCGAACCCACGGGTTCGAAGTAAAAAATGGAAATGATTCGGCATCAAACAAAAAGCATACGTCTCCGCTATCGGTCCAATGTGCTTTCCATACAATTCAAGAAAATACCGGTAGTTCTCGCTTTCAGCAAATAAATTGTCACGCCCGTTGGCATGGTTGTAAATGTGATAAACAGTGTCAGGTAAAAATAGCATAATAAATAACATTAAAAATAAATTAGATTAAAAAAGTAGATAAAATGCAAATATAATACAAATTTGTAACTTTTACCTCCTTGCTGTATTGCCTATCTTTGCCGCTTCCATGAATAACGAGGATTTGTTTAAAAAAGTAGTTTCCCATTGCAAGGAATACGGATTTGTTTTTCCTTCCAGTGAGATCTATGACGGACTGGCTGCTGTATACGACTATGGCCAAAATGGCGTTGAATTGCGCAATAATCTCCGCCAATACTGGTGGAAAGCCATGACCCAACTGCAAACCAATATTTTGGGAATTGATACCGCAATCTTCATGCATCCAAAAATATGGAAGGCAAGCGGCCATGTCGATGGGTTCAGCGATCCCATGATCGACAACAAAGACAGTAAAAAAAGATACCGCGCTGATGTGTTGCTGGAAGAACACCAGGAAAAGTTACGTGCCAAGGCCGATAAAGAAGTAGAGAAAGCCCGCGCACGCTTTGGCGAAAGTTTCGACGAGGTAATGTACCGAGCCACAAACCCACGCGTGGTTGAATACCTAACGGCCATTGCCCATATTGATGCTACGCTCAAAGAAGGACTGGAATCCGGTAACTTAGCGCTTATTAAGAGCCTGATTGAAGAACTGGGCATCGTGTGCCCGGTGAGCGGCTCCAAAAACTGGACCGATGTACGTCAGTTCAACCTTATGTACAGTACCCAGATGAGTGCTGTGGAAAGTGGCGAAGACAACCTCTACCTGCGGCCGGAAACTGCCCAGGGTATTTTCGTCAACTTTCTCAATGTGCAAAAAAGCGGTAGGGCCAAAATTCCCTTTGGTATTGCCCAAACCGGTAAAGCCTTCCGCAATGAAATTGTAGCGCGTCAGTTCATCATGCGGATGAAAGAATTCGAACAAATG
Source organism: Flavobacteriales bacterium (assembly GCA_947487055.1). Classification (GTDB taxonomy): domain Bacteria; phylum Bacteroidota; class Bacteroidia; order NS11-12g; family UBA955; genus RGEC01. Next base: position 17,564 of record CANKVN010000015.1, on the reverse strand, counting down.
GAAATGCAGTTTTTTTGCAAACCGGGTACCGAACTGGAATGGTATCAGCGTTGGAAAGAACAGCGCCTTAAATGGCATTTGGCTTTGGGAACCGACCGCAGCAGTTACCGATACCACGACCATGTGAAACTGGCGCATTATGCCAATGCAGCCGTGGATATTGAATTTGATTTTCCATTCGGTTTCAAAGAGGTGGAGGGCATTCACAGCCGCACTGATTTTGACCTTAGCAAACACGAGGAATTCAGCGGAAAAAAACTCCGCTATTTCGATCCGGAAACGAACGAAAGCTACATTCCCTATGTGGTAGAAACCAGCATTGGACTTGATCGCATGTTCCTGCTAACGCTATGCGCGGCTTTTGTAGAAGAGCAGGTAGATTCCGAAGTGCGAACCGTGTTGAAACTGCATCCTGCCCTGGCTCCTGTGAAAGCCGCTATTTTGCCCTTGGTGAAGAAAGATGGATTGCCCGAAATGGCCGAGAAAATATACAACGACCTGCGTTTCGATTTTAAATTATACATAGAAGACAAAGACAGCATCGGAAAGCGATACCGCCGCATGGATGCCATTGGCACGCCATTCTGCATTACCGTGGATCATGAAAGCCTGGCCAATGAAGATGTCACCATTCGCTACCGCGATACCATGGAACAACGCCGTGTGAAAATTACCGAACTCCGGGATATCTTGACCAAAGAAACCGGTATGTCTGAATTGTTGAAACAACTAGCCTGATTTATTTAACCATGATAACCATAGATCAATTCAATTTCAAAGGAGAAAAAGTTCTCGTTAGGGTGGATTTTAACGTGCCGCTGAACGCCGGGTTTCAAATTACCGACGATTCTCGCATTACCGCAACACTGCCTACCCTCAATAAAATTTTGGCTGATGGCGGTTCTGTGATTTTGATGAGCCACCTGGGCCGACCAAAAGCGGGTCCTGAGGATAAATTCAGCCTGCGCCATATTCTTGGTCACCTGGGAAAATTACTGGGTAAAAATGTGCATTTCGCCCCCGATTGCATTGGTGCCGAAGCTGCAGCAATGGCTTCAGGTATGGGAGCAGGAGAGGTGCTTTTGCTGGAAAACCTTCGTTTTTATAAAGAAGAAGAAAAAGGAGACCGCGATTTTGCCCAAAAATTAGCATCATTGGGCACGTTTTACGTGAACGATGCCTTCGGAACCGCACACCGCGCACACGCCAGCACGGCCATTATTGCCGATTTTTTTCCGGGGAAAAAAGCCTTTGGCTATGTTATGGCACGCGAGGTAGAAAACGCCGACAAGGTCATGAAAGCCCCCCAAAGACCATTAACAGCAATCGTTGGTGGCGCTAAGGTTTCAGACAAGATTTTGATTGTCGAGAATCTTTTAAATGTGGCGGATCATATCATTATCGGTGGAGGCATGGCCTACACGTTTTTCAAAGCACAGGGTGGCCACATCGGCAAATCGCTGTGCGAAGACGAACGCCTGCAAACCTGCATTGAGATTTTGGAGAAGGCAAAAGCCAAAGGTGTGAGCATTCATTTGCCATCAGATTCAATTATCGCTGATAATTTTGCAGCCGATGCCAATACCCAAAACTGCGCCAGCGATGCCATACCGGACGGCTGGATGGGGCTTGATATTGGTGCAAGTGCATGCAATGATTTTAATAGTGTGCTGCTAAACAGCAAAACCATTTTGTGGAACGGCCCAATGGGGGTGTTCGAAATGGAGGCGTTCAGCACAGGAACACGCACTGTGGCAGAAGCGGTGGCAGAAAGCACCCAAAATGGAGCGTTTAGCCTCATCGGCGGTGGTGATAGCGCAGCGGCGGTGCACAAATTCGGCTTCGAAGACAAAGTGAGTTACGTGAGTACCGGTGGCGGTGCACTGCTCGAGTATTTCGAAGGCAAAACCCTGCCAGGGATTGCAGCCATTGTTGGGGAATAATTCCTGCAGGGCCAATCAGCTGTTTAATGCGGTTAATATGCAAGGTTATGCATTATAAACGGACATCCCTACATTACCGCAGTAAAAGAATAAGGAATTAAACCAATTAGCCCCTCAAAGCTTCAGCTTCTCATCTGCAGTTAGTAATTCACTTTCCTTGAGAAACGCGCGAATCAAATCCCACATCGGGTGTTTTTTATCCAAATGCGCCATTATCCAAGCCTTATCTTGTGTCGTATGCAAGGTCAATCCCAACAGGGCGGGGACTTTGGATTCAAAACTAAACCGTAAATATCGCACCTCCAGATTGCCCGGTGCCGCATCAACTGCTTTGTTTAGTTGTACCGAGGCTTCTTTTGCCAATGATAGCCTGCTAGCGGGATTCCAGCCATGCTTGGCCTGCAATGCCTTGCCCATGGCATAATAAGCCCTGTATGTTGCGTTTGAAATATTCTCACGTGTAATGGAAACCAGTTCGTCGGCCTTGTCAGATTGTTTGATGGCCAATCTGTAGGTGCTGCGGACACCGTTTATTTCAACGGCTATTCCTGACAACCAAACCAACATACTCATCCACAGCATGTATAATTAACAAATTTAGATAAAATTGGTTTTTATAACCAGCCGCGTCGTCTGAATATGAACAAGGTACTGATGGAAGACAAAACCATCAATCCTATGGCGAACCAAAAACCATAGCGCCAGTCAAATTCCTGGGTGAACTTGAAATTCATGCCATAAATACTCGCAATCAGCGTGGGTGGCATGAAAATAACCGAGGCAACGGTAAAAATCTTGATGATTTTGTTCTGCTCAATGTTAATCAAACCCAGAAAGGTGTTTTGCATATACTCCAGACGCTCAAAATTGAACTTGGTATGCTCAATCAGCGAATTGATATCTTTGATCACCACGCGCAATCTTTCATATTCTTCACCCACAAATTCCTGGCTTTTCAAAATCGCTGAAAGCACACGTTGTTTGTCAATTACATTTTGGCGAATAACCATGGTCAATTCCTGTAAACGCGATATGGTTAACAGCACATCTTCATCCGGACTTTTATCAAAGGCAAGTTCTCGGCTAAGCTTTCCTACCTGTCGGCCAAGGCTTTCCAGCAAATCAGCATCATTGTCTACATCGGTTTCCAGAAGGGAAGTCATGATCTGCTTGCCGCTGTGAAACAGCCTTCCGGAGGCTTTTATTTTCTTAACACAATCAGAGAATGTACCTAAGTCGGCTTCACGGTAAGTAAACAAAACATCATCCTGCAAAATGAATGAAACAGCATGAGAGATAAACGCCTCACCGCTGTTGTCAAATTTCAGGAAGTTGCTGTTTGCAATAATTTCATCATCGGTTTCAAAATACCGCGATGAACTTTCAATCTCTAGCTGTTGTTGTCTGCTTTGGAATTTAAACTCGAAGTGGGCTTCCACATCGGATATTTCGGTTGGGCTCGGGTTCTGAAGGTCAATCCAAATGATATCCTCCAGGCTTTCAAGTTGTGAAAGCGCTTGCACCTTGTGCACACGGTTCTGCCGTCTGTAATATACCCTCAGCATTGCTATATCGACTACCGTCTCCGTCCATTTACAGAAAGGAAACGCGAAATTAGGCAATTTATGGTTGCATGCACCAAATTGCTGTGTTAAATTTACTTATGATAAAGATTACAGGCGCCCAAACAGGCTTTTCAATCGCAGTTCAATAACCCCAAACAGCGCTTCTCTGAAAATTTTGGTGCTCATTTTGCTTACACCCAACGTGCGATCTGTAAAAATAATGGGAACTTCTTTGATGGTAAAGCCCTTTTTCCAAGCACGGAATTTCATTTCAATCTGGAATGCATATCCTTTGAATTTGATGCGATCCAGGCCAATCTGTTCCAAAACCTTGCGGGAATAACAAACAAATCCGGCAGTGGAATCAGCAACGCGCAACCCTGTAATCATCCTTACATATTTGCTGGCGTAATAACTCATCAGAACCCTGCCCATGGGCCAGTTTACCACGTTCACTACACCTCCTGCATACCTGCTGCCGATTGCCATATCAGCACCAGTTTCACATGCTGTTACAAGTCGGTTAAGGTCATCAGGATTGTGGCTGAAATCGCAATCCATTTCGCAAATGAATTGGTATTCCCTTTCCAGGCACCATTTAAAGCCTGCAATATAGGCAGTTCCTAATCCTTGTTTGCCCTGGCGGTTAAGGATATGAAGCCGTCCCACATAAGAAGCCTGCATGGCACTAACCTTTGCAGCAGTTCCGTCCGGCGAGTTATCATCTACTACCAGCAAATGAAATGCGGGTTCCAGTCCCATCACCTTATTTACCATGGCCTCGATATTCTCGATTTCGTTGTAGGTGGGTATGATTACAATGCGATCCAACACGATTGCCGCGAAAATACATTATTTTGCGGCCAAATGCAGCAAACTTCTTCCCGGCACTTCGAAAAAGCCGTTTTTCTCGACAGAGATGGTGTAATCAACCACGATCCGGGTAATTATACAACCTCATTGCAGGAATTTGATGTGCTCCCAGGAAACATATCGGTCATGAAACACTGGTATGACCTTGGGTACGGATTAATTATAATAACAAACCAGGGCGGTATAGATAAGGATTTATACAATGAATCTGCGGTGACAGCAATGCACCAATACCTTCAGGGCCTTTGCAATAAAGCGGGTTTTGCCATTGATGCTTTTTATTACTGTATGCACCATCCTGATTTTTCGGGTAAATGCCTTTGCCGTAAGCCGGGTAGTTTGATGGTGGAGAAAGCCCTGCACCGGTTTTCGCTGAATCCCAAAAACTGTGTGATGATTGGGGATCGTGACCGTGACGTTCTGGCTGCCGAAGGGGCAGGAGTGCGTGGGATTTTGGTGGAGGTGAATGCTGGATTGACTACAGTCAATATCAATTGAGTGAAATTACCGCCTGCGGTAACCTGAACTCCTTCTGTACGAAGGTTTTCTGTAATATCCGCGGTAACCCCTGCGGTAGTTTGAGCGATAAACAGGCGATGTTGGCAATGCAAAGCTACTGACGGTAAAACTCATGGTGTCCTTCAGTAAGCTGTCCTTTTTAAAGTCAATCAACAGTTCAGGATTGAAGGGTTTACCCATAATCCTTGTTTCAAAGTGAAGGTGCGGTCCTGTGCTGTAACCTGTGCTACCGCCAAGGCCAATGGGCTGTCCGGCATTAACCATGTCTCCGGGAGCAACGATCCTGGCGCTTAGGTGACCATAAAGTGTTTCCAATCCATTGTGATGCCTTACCACAACACAATTTCCGTAACCATAATACCAGCGACTCATGCGCACCACACCATCAAAAGAACTAACAATGGTATCTCCGGTGTGCAAGCTTATGTCGATGCCTGCGTGTACATGGCCCCAGCGCCAGCCGAAACCGGATGTCATGGTGCCAATAACGGGCAATGCAAAACCACAGTCGGCATCAAGAACCTGAAGCTGCAGTGCGCCTGCTATGGAATCAAAATTGAATTTATAAGGATCAATATTGGCGGTATCCCAGTAGGAATAAAGGTCAAAAAGGGGGGAGATACCAGGGATTATAGCAGGAGCTGCTAACTGGGGCGCGGCAGGTGAATATCCGTCCGAATCGTGGTAGGTAATGAAATTGGCTGCCGCAGCATTTAAGTGCGTGGTGAGGAAAATTAAACCCAGAAACAAAACAGCCCTAAAAAGCAGCAATTGCCATTTTGGCTGCTTCACAGTCTTGTGCGATTTGTTGCGTGAGTGCCTCAAGGTTTTCAAAAGTTTTCTCCGACCGTAGATAAGCAAGCATCTCGAACCGGACTGCAATATCGTAAATTTCCTCCGAAAAACCAAATAAATGCGCCTCAATACTGAACCCTTTGCCTTGTATTGTCGGGTTGAAACCAATGTTCATGGCAGCGCCATAAACCCCGGAAGGCAAGTGGCAACGAACTGCATATACTCCAGTTGCCGGTATCAGTTTGTAGGGGTCGTCTATAGCAATGTTTGCTGTTGGGTAGCCTAGTTTTCTTCCAAGTTTTTGCCCATGAACCACAGTTCCGCTTAACTCATAGGGCCGACCGAGTAAATCATTGGCTTGCTGCAGGTCTCCGCTAAGCAATGCCTTTCGAATGCGTGTGCTGCTGATGGCGATAGAATCTATTTCGCTCGCAGGAATTTCGGTCACCTTGAAGTCAAACATGTCTCCAAATGCTACCAGGTCATGAAAACCGCCTTCCCTGTTTTTCCCAAACCGGTGGTCGTAGCCAACAATTATGGTGGAAGCATGGAGCTTATCAACCAGAACGGATCTAACAAAATCCAGTGGGCTGAGGTTGGCAATTGCAGATGTGAAAGGCAAAATGAGCATGTGGTCAATGCCGCAGGCTTCTATGAGGCGGATTTTTTCATCCAGGCTGCTGAGCAGGCGGAGTTGATTGTTGTCAGGATACAATACCAGGCGTGGATGCGGATAAAACGTAAGCAGCAGACTTTCCTTTCCGGATTCCCGGGCTGCCGTAACCACATTTTCCAATACCATGCAATGCCCACGATGCACGCCATCAAAGGTTCCTTGCGTGATGACCAGGTTGGTCAACTCGCCGATTTCGTCGAGGCTATGGTATACACGCATCTTCAATTGCAAATTTCGTACTTTGCATCCATGCAAGAAATTTAATCTTGTTCACAACAACCTTGGTGTTTTCCACCTGCTGTTTGGTAAATTTGCTGCAAATGCGCAAAGGCCATTGGATTTTTATACTGACTTTATGGTGTGCTCCACTCGGTGCACAAATAGGTGGTAGCGGGGTTTATGCGGTGCTCAAACAGCCTGTTTCTGCCCGTGAAGCTGCCTGGGGCGGATTTTGCAATGCCTATATTCATGGCGATGTTTCGCTTGCGGCACACAATCCCGCATTGCTCAATAAAAACCTGCACAACCGGATGGCCCTCAATTTCAATTCTCAATTGAAAGGCGCCTGGACCGGAAATGCTTCCTATGCAAGGAATATGGGTAATGGGACCGGCGCAGTTCACGTTTCGTTTATCGATTATGGCGTAATGGACGCCTATGATGCCGGTGGAAATCCGGAAGGGCAAATTCCAGCAAATGAAACTGCAGTGACTGCCGGTTTTGGAAAAGATCTGGGCAACCGTATTTCCGTGGGTGTAAATGCCAAATTCGTTTACAGCATCCTCGGACCTTATATTTCTACCGGAGCTGCACTGGATGCAGGCGCTGTTTGGACGCATCCGGACAGCACCCTCACCGCAGCCCTGATGGTTCGCAATTTGGGGCTTCAGCTGATGGCCTATGTGCCTGGAAGCCGCGAACCGTTGCCGTTTTCGGCAGAACTCGGTGTTAATTTTAAACCCCGGCACATGCCGTTTCGGTTTAATTTGGTTGCACACAACCTGCAAAAGCCGGATATGACGTATGCACAATTCCTAAAAAGCAATTCGGTTGACATTACCGGGCAATTGTCTGAACCCCAAAAAGCAACAATAGGGGATAAGGTTATGCGTCACCTTACCATTGGTACAGAATTGGTTCTTGGTAAGAATTTCGGCATATTGGTGGGTTACAATCACCAGCGCCGGAAAGAAATGGCCCCCGATATAAGGCCCGGAGTATCCGGCTATAGCTGGGGCCTGAGTTTTAAAATCAGCAAAATCCAGATTACCTATGCCAGCATGGCTTATTTCCCGGGTTTCAACGCCAATTTATTTACGTTTAGCACCTCGCTGAATGATTTTAGGGTTAAGAAAAAGCCATAATACTGAAACCATTGAAAAAGATAAACATTGCCATAGATGGTTACAGCAGTTGCGGAAAAGGCACGCTGGCTAAGCAGCTGGCAAAACAACTGGGATACAAATTCATCGATAGCGGTGCCATGTACAGGGCGGTTACCTGGTATTTGCTGGAACACAACATTCCCGTTGAGGATGAAAGTGAGGTTGCCGTTGTTCTACCAAAAATTGATATAGATTTTGAAATCAATCCGTCCAGCGGGCGCAGCGATGTGCTGGTGAATGGACTGAATATTGAACCCCAGATCCGGACCATGCGGGTTGCTGAGGCGGTGAGTCAGGTGGCCAAATTGTCCTCTGTGCGCCGTTATCTGGTAGAATTGCAGAAACAGATGGGGATTGCCAAAGGGGTGGTGATGGACGGCAGGGATATCGGTACAGTTGTTTTTCCTGATGCGGAACTTAAAATATTCATGACTGCAACACCGGAAATTCGCGCGCAGCGACGCTTCGAAGAGCTGAACTGCAGCGGCGTTGATACATCCTATACTGAGGTGCTTAAAAACTTACAATCCAGGGATTTTATCGATAGTAGCCGAGAAGACAGCCCTTTAACATTAACAACAGCCTATACCGTTTTGGACAATTCAGGTCTTTCCCAGGATGAACAATTTGCTTTGGCCATGAAGTGGGTTGAAACAGCAATTGGTGCGTAATAAAAGACAAAACACAAAAAAACAACCACCTTTCTTTTTTCGGGAAACTGATTTTCATGCGGTTATCGCAAAGAAATCAGTCGCTATACTTGCTATTTATTGTAGCAAATGCTGAAATTTGCAGTTGAAAATGAGAATCAAGATAGTAGCCGGAAACTGGAAAATGAATAAAACCCTGGAAGAAAGCCAGGCTTTGATAACCGAAATTCGTGGTATCGTGCGGGATGAACACCGTGGAAAAGCGCAGGTGGTTTTATGTCCGCCATTTATTTCACTGGCTTCTGCTTCACGCTTATTGGAAGGAACCGGTATTGGTTTGGGTGCACAAAATTGCCATTTCGAAGACAGTGGAGCTTTTACGGGGGAAATTAGTCCCTTAATGCTTAAAAGCGTTGGTACACAATATGTAATTATTGGTCACAGCGAACGCCGTCAGTATTTTGGCGAAACCGGAGAATTGTTGTTCAAAAAGGTAAAAGCAGCCATCAGGCATGGCTTGAAGGTGATATTCTGTGTGGGCGAAACCCTAAAGGAAAGGGAAGAGAAAATCTTCTTTAAGGTGGTGGAGAGTCAATTACAGGAAGGGTTATTCAACCTGGACCGCAAAGAGTTTTCCAGCGTAATCCTCGCTTATGAGCCTGTTTGGGCCATTGGAACCGGTCTCACGGCAACCCCCGAGCAGGCGCAGGAAATGCACAACTATATCCGCAAGGTTATTGGTATGCATTATACCGAAGAAATAGCAGACGAAACGCCCATCCTGTATGGCGGAAGTATGAAGCCGGACAACGCTGCGGGATTAATGTCAAAGCCCGATATTGATGGTGGATTAATTGGCGGCGCAGCCCTCAAAGCGCGCGATTTTGCAGACATCATCAAGGCTGTGGGTTAATTCCCAGTTACTTTTCAATTTTCGGCACGATTTTTCCAGTTCTTTGTATAATCAATGAACGGAAATTTTCGTTTTATCATATTCCTTATGCGCTTTCTAAGAATTGCATCAATTGCCCTATTGCTTTTTTGGGGAAGAACAGCTTCCGCTCAGGTGCGTAGCTTCTCACCGGATCCCGCAGTTTTCATCAAAGAGTTTGAAGTCCACATCAATACAGCCGGCAACAAATCCCTGAACAGCAGATTCGCCCTGTTTAAGGAAAGCTGGATTATGGGGCGCTTTAGTCCAAACCAGCAAAAAAGCATCATGCGCATTTGCTCAGACATGGTGGCAGAAGGTATGCCCGTTCAGCCCCATTTCGATTACATGCTTCAATCGGTTACGGCTTATCTGGAAATGAAATTGCCGGAAAAGGTATTGCAACAATGGCAACAAATGACCCAAAACCTGCTGAGCCAGAAAAGTGGTGATTACCTGGATTTTTTGAAAATGACCTCCAACCTGTTTAGCAGCAGAACCTTACTGTTCGATAACAACAAAAAGTGGGTGGTGGATTCTTCTGATTTTGATATCCTGCTGGAAAAAGGAGAAATTGTGGTGAAATTCCCTCCGGTGAACCTTACCTGCTTTGGTCCTGCCGATAAAATGGTTATCGAAAAAACAGCAGGTGTTTTTTATCCCGCAAAGAAGCTTTGGAAAGGCACTTCCGGACAAACCAATTTCGATAGGGTGATGCCGGGAGAAAATGTGATGGTGAAATGGGGTAAATTCTCTGTTAACCTGGAAGAATCAGATTATACCATTGATACAGCTACCCTTCAGTACAGCAAGTATTTTGGCAGCAGCATTCTTGGTAAATTTCAGGATAAAATCAGTTTTTCGCCGGATACGGCAACCGTGAAAAAATCTGCTTGGCCAAAGTTTTCAAGTTTTGCCAATAGCCTTGAAATCAAAGGCATTGTTGGGCCCAACGCTACGTTCAAAGGAGGTTTTACGGTGAATGGTGCTGAAATAAATACACAAACAGCCAACGGTGAGGAAACGGAAATTAATATCCTTTACAAGAATAAAAAGCGAATTACGCTCAAGAGCAAAACCTTCAAAATTGCCCAGGGTGCTGCAGCCAGCCTCAAGGCATCGATGGTGGTATATGTGGATAGCGCTACCATCACGCATCCTGCAGTAAATGTAAATTTTCAGTTCATAGACAATAAATTGGTCATTAACAGGGGAACCGAGGGACTGATGCGGGCGCCATTTTACGACGACTACCACAAAGTGGATATTGATGTGCAACAAATTCGCTGGAAACTGGATGAGCCGTTTATTGATTTTGACAATATCAACAACGATCAGGATGCAAAATTGTCCAGTGCAGATTTCTACAAAGAAATGATTTATGCGCGTGTTCAGGGCCCATTAAGCTTTAATCCCCTGGAAAGTTTGTATGCCTTTTACAACCGCCAGCCCGATGATCCTGCGACACAGGCCATGGAAAAGGAATTAAAGGCCTTGATCTATAAAAACAAGCCCGAAGATAAACCGCTGATAGAACAAAAGTTAAAAGCACTGCAGGCCCGGAAAAAGGAAACACGCGAGTTTTTTAAAGCCAACCGCAGGATGAAATTCTCCGTAGCCGATTATGCGCAGTTCTGTAAAATGCAGCCAGAGCACCTTAAATCGCCATTTATTGAGTTGCACGATGCCGGCTATATTACCTATTTCCCGGAACAAGATTCTGCTGTTTTTAGAACCAAACTCTTCAGATGGGTACAAAGCCATGAAAAAACAAGGGATTATGATGTGATACGCCTGTCTTCAACAATTGCCAAGCGAAGCAACATGAGCCTAAACCTGTTGAGCCATGAAATGAATGTGGATGGCGTTCAGAAATTCTTTTTCTCCGACTCGCAAAACGTGGTGGTTGTACCTTACGAGCAACAAATTACCCTGCTTAAAAATCGCCGCATCCGCTTTGGTGGAATGGTTAGGGCAGGTCGTTTCGATTTTTTTGGTAAAAAATTCGAGTTTGATTATGGCAATTTCCTTGTTCAATCCGACAACATCGATAGCCTTAGGCTATATTTCCCGGACAGCACCGGGAGGTCGTTAATCCCTATCAAAAGCGTATTGCGCAATATCTACGGAACCATTTATATCGATAAGCCCAACAACAAATCAGGACTGGTCAATTACCCTGAATATCCCATTTTTAAATCCCTTAAAGGGTCGGAAGTGCTGTACGATAAACCCTCTATTCACGGCGGGCAATACAAAGCCGAAACATTTAAATTTGTAGTGGATCCCTTTACCATAGACAGTTTGGATAATTTCACCATTGCCGGTTTGCGGTTTGATGGTACATTCAAAAGCGATGGCATTTTCCCGGAATTCCGTCACTACGTATATATCCAACCTGATTATTCACTGGGATTTGTAACACCAACCCCTCCCGGCGGTTATTCCATGTATCGCGGCAAAGGCAAAGGCGAAATGGTGATGAACCTGAGCGAACGCGGTTTCTATGGCGAACAGGGCGATATTGCATTCAATGGAAGCACCACCAAGTTTCAGCGTATCCTGTTGCTTCCCAAAGCAGCCAAGGGCAATGTGGATTCTTATGATTTGCCACAAAGCGGGATATATCCGCAGGTATATGCTGCCAATGCTGAAATGGAGTGGACACCATACCACGATAAATTCAACATCACCAATGGTCCTACACCCATTAAAGTATTCAAAACAGGCTATGATTTTACGGGAACCGTTACCCAAAAACCTTCTAAACTTACAGGAAATGGTTCTTTAAAGTGGCCTGAGGCAAAGTTTGCCAGCAACGAAATGGTATTTGGACCCAACAAAACCGCTGCAGATAAAGCAAATCTGACCATTTATGGCGCAGATAGCAGTAAGGTAGCGTTTGAGACCAACGACATACGCGGTGTAATGGATTTTGATACGCGCCTTGGAACCTTCACCACCAACAAGGTGGGCAGCCAAACCAGATTCCCCTTCAACAGTTATGCCACCAACCTCAATGATTATCGCTGGGATATGAATGGCAAAACCCTGGAAGCCAGAACAGGCGCATCCATGGCAGGAACACAGCCCTACTGGATTAGCACCAATCCTACCCAGGATAGTTTGAAGTTTGCAGGAGTTCGAGGCATTTACAACCTGAAAGATTATACGCTCAATGTGCAGCAAATTCCGTTTATCGATGTGGCAGATAGCCGGGTATTCCTCAAGGATGGTAAGGTTACCATTCGCGAAAATGGCGATATGGATATTGTGGATAGTGCCAAACTCATTGCCAACAGAATTGATAAATTCCATGAGATTTACCGCAGCCGCATGAAAATTTATGGCAAAAACAAAATGCGTGGCAGCGGTCTGTATCAATATGTAAATAAGCTGGCACAACGCCAGGAGTTCTTCCTGGACAGCATTGTTGTGAATAAGGAAAAACACATTGAAGCATGGGGTAGAATAGATGAATCGCTGAATTTTACCCTGGATACCAAAATTGGGTACAAAGGCTTTGCCCAAATCCTAAGCAATGAACAAAATATCCAGTTTACCGGATACGTAAAACCCTTGCACACCTTCAAGAACATTCTGCCTTCTGCTTGGCTTCGCTACAGCGACCGTGTGGATCCAAAAAATGTAATTATCAATGTGCAGGATCCCCGGGATAAAGACAACAAAAAGCAATATGTGGGTTTATTTGTAGCCAATGACAGTAGCCACGTGTATCCATTATTCTTTAGCTGGAAACGCCGCTACAGCGATCCCGATGTTACCAACGATACGGGTATTTTCTACTACGACCATGAGAAACAAAGCTTCTTTGCAGGAAGTAAGGATAAATTGCTGAACGACGGATTGAAAGGAAGTTTCATTCAGCTGAATGAGAAAAACCATACCGTACATGCAGAAGGTCCCCTTGATTTTGGTTTGGAAAGCGATAACATCAAATTCAAAAATGCCGGTACCGCGGACCTGCGCGAAGGCGACAGCAGTTTTGTGTTCAACATGGCAATGATGCTCGATTTTCCGTTGCACAAGGATTATGTTTCCCGGTTAAAGGAATTGTTCCAAACCAGCAGCGGCTCCTCGGTAAACATCAATACCGAATTCTTTAAAAATGCTGTTGGGGAAATGGTTTCCGATGACAAAACCGCAAGAACCATCATCAAAAACATTGAAAAAAGCGGGGAAGTGAATGGCAAAGATGAGGCCGAATACAAACTCATCCTTAGCGACGCTACCTTCCGCTGGGACAGCAAATTACGTGGTATGTTCTGCAATGACAATGTGAGCGTGGCCAGTTTTGCCGGTACGCCGGTAAACAAGGATATCAAAACCACCATGTTGCTGGAACACAAGCGAGGCGGAGAAAATATGTACATCTACTTTGATTTCGGTGGCAATGAGTGGATTTACATTAACCTTACCAAAACAGTGGCCAACATTCTCAGCAGTGACCAAAAGCTGAATGAAATATTGGTTAATACTGCCGAGAAACTACCGGCCAAGGATTACTACGTGAAGCCTGCAACACCAAAGCAGGTAGAACGGTTCCTTAAGAGACTGGGGGCGGAGTAACCGCATCGAATCGGGTAAATCCGATATACTTCACATCCACCAGGTATAATCCCTCCGCGGGTGCGGATTTGCCTGCAGATTCCCTTTTGCCGCTTTGCAGCATTTCTTCGAATTGTTCTATGCTCATTTTGCCAAGGCCCACCTTTAGCAATGTGCCAACCATACTGCGAACCATGCTTCTAAGAAAACGATTGGCAGTTACCGTAAATACCAACCCTTGGTCAGTGGCAGCCCAATTGGCCTCTGTAACCCTGCACCTGTAGCTTTCGTTTTTGGTTTTGCCTTTGCAAAAGCATCGGTATTCCTCTGTTTTCAAGAAAAAAGCTGCGGCCTTGTTCATGAGGTCTATGTCGGGTTTGTGCGGAAAATGCCAGGACAGTATTCCTTGAAATGGATTTTTCTGATGAATAACTTGATACTGATACGTTCTGGAAATAGCAGAAAAACGGGCGTGTAATCCGGCATCAACCTCCCTGCAGTCATATACGACAATGTCATCCGGCAACATGCCATTTAGCCTATATACAAAGTTTGGTGGCAATGGATTTTGGAAGTCGAACTGCGCTACAAAGTAGGATGCATGCACCCCGGTGTCGGTTCGGCCACAGCCATATGTTTCAATCACATCCCTTAAAATAAGGGATATTTTCGCATCCAGTGTTGCCTGAACGCTGGGAACCTCCTCTTGCTTCTGCCAGCCCCCGTATTGGGTTCCCCTGTAGGCCAGTTCAAGGAAGTAATGCATTAGATTCTTTCAAACACCACCGCACAGCCTTGGCCCACGCCAATACACATGGTGGCAAGTCCGAAACGGGCGCCGGAATTTCGCGCCATTTCATGCAGCAATGTAGTGCTGATTCTTGCACCGCTTGCGCCCAGTGGATGTCCTATGGCAATGCTGCCGCCATTAGGATTAACAATACTGGGGTTTATATTTAGTTCCTGCATACTGGCCAGCACCTGACAGGCAAAAGCTTCGTTGAGCTCTGCTACCGACAAATCCTGAACACCAATACCCGCATGCTTTAAGGCTTTTTGGCTGGCAGGAACCGGGCCAATACCCATAATCGCTGGATCAACGCCGGCAGCACCAATTCCCGCTATCCGTGCTATGGGTTTTAGGTTATAACGTTTAACCATCGCTTCCGATGCCAATATCAGACAGGCTGCACCATCATTGATTCCGCTGCTGTTGCCGGCAGTTACACTTCCGTCTTTGCGAAATGCCGGGTTCAAGGTTGCCAGCACATCTACAGTGCTCAGGCGCGGATGCTCATCGGTGTCGAAAAATGTTGTTTCGCCTTTCTTTCCCGATGGTATGGAAATGCCTGCTATCTCTGCTTTGAACTTTCCGGCATTGTTCGCTTCCTGCCACTTGCGTTGAGATTCATAGGCAAACAAATCCTGAGCTTCACGGCTTATACCATAACGTTCTGCTACGTTTTCTGCGGTTTCGCCCATGCTGTATGGGTGATAAAGCGAAGCAAGCTTCTTGTTGGTAAACCGCCAGCCAATGGTGGTGTCATGGATTTCTACGTTGCGTTGGAAGGGCGTTTCCCCTTTTGCCATCACAAACGGAGCCCTGGTCATGCTTTCTGTGCCTCCGGCAAGTATCAGTTCTGCTACGCCACTTTTAATGGCCATGTAACCATTCATGATGCTCTGCAACCCGCTGGCGCACAAACGGTTTACCGTATATCCTGGGATTTCAACAGGCAAGCCTGCAAGCAGCGAAGCCATCCTGGCTACATTTCGGTTGTCTTCGCCGGCCTGATTGGCCGCACCAAAGATTACTTCATCGGTTTCCGCATAATCAATTCCGGGGTTGCGCCCCATGATTTCTTTGATTGCATGTGCTGCCAGATCGTCTGGCCTTATAGACGACAAACTGCCGCCAAACTTACCTACAGGGGTGCGCAGGGCATCGATTATAAAAACATCACTCATGATTGAATGTGCGAATTTCAGTTTTTTCCGCCTTTCTTGCGCAGTATTTTGACAATATCCTGCATTCTTTCCAAATTCCTGTTCTTATATTTGCTAATATGTGCCGATCCAGTGCAGTCCTGCCCCTAACGATGCTGTTAGCACTACTGCTCTTTGTCATACCTGCGGTACTTCCCCTTTTCCTTATTTCCCACAAGCTGCAAATGGAATTATCCATCAAACATCAAAAGGAAGAAATGGAGTCAGAAACCCTGATTATTCCATTGTCTGCAGCAAAATCATTGCATGCCGGTTCCGAAATCTATTGGAATTCAAGCAAGTACGATGTGGTGCATGCCGAAAAAATGGATAACCGCTGGATTTTAACCGTTATCAATGATCACAAAGAAAAGCAACTGGAGTTATCCATGAAAAACCAACTTGGCGCTAAATCCGGTGCGCAGTTGGCAGGCGTTTATTTTCTTTTTTATGAGCCACCGGGTAAAGTAATTCCTAAACCTTTGCCATATATCTATACGGCTGATTCGATGTTTTGTGTTCCACTTTCAGCAGGTATTTTCAATCAGGTATTTTCACCGCCGGAATTTAGCCGAGGTTAGTTTCTCAATACGAGATATGCCAATAAGGGAAAATTCCTTTTTTGGGGAATGAAAAATTCATTCCCGATTTCCTTCTTTAAACAAAACAAAAAACAATGAAAAAATCAACATTATGGGTTGGTTTTCTGTGTGGTTTAACTTCGCTATATGCACAGGATCAACCTTCAAAAAATGAAATAGATTCATCAGAATCAGAAAATATTGAGGAAATACTTGTATCCTCACAGCGCTTGGGTTCTACACGTGCCAAAACCTCCCGCCAAATTGAAGTAATCACAGCCAAACAAATGCAGTTGGCGCAGCAGGGTACAATGGCTGATGTATTGGCTCAGACTGGACAGGTATTTGTTCAAAAAAGCCAGTTGGGTGGCGGAAGCCCGGTTCTAAGGGGTTTCGAATCAAGCCGTGTTCTGCTCGTGGTTGATGGCGTTCGGATGAACAACGCAACCTACAGGGCGGGCCACCTTCAGGATATTATTACCGTTGACCAGTTTATGCTCGACAGAACCGAGGTTTTCTTTGGCTCAGGCTCCACCCAATATGGCAGCGATGCATTGGGAGGGGTTATTTATTTGAAAACAAGGGATCCATTATTTCGCAACGAGAAGTTTGGATTTGTATCCGGAAATGCAAACTTTCGCTACCTGAGTGCGTCAAATGCGGTGGTTTCCAATGTGAATCTAGCGCTTGCCGGTAAAAAGGTTGCTTGGCTCCTTAGCACAACGAGCAGTGATTTTGGTGACCTTCGCATGGGGCAACGCCGCAATTATTCGGCTTGGGATTCTTTTGGTTTGCGCAAAAATTATTTAGCCAGAATAAACAACCGGGATACGCAGCTGCTGAATAATGATCCTTTCACACAAAAGGGTACTGCCTACAAACAGGATGATATCTTCAGCAAGTTGTCTGTAAAAACCGGCAGGCTTGTTCATACCTTAAATGTGCAATTGTCCAAAAGCCCTTCTGTTCCGCGATATGATCGCCTAACAGATTTATCTGGCGGAGCACTTCGTTTTGCTACCTGGAATTATACGCCGCAAAGCCGCCGCTTTATGTCATATACATTGCAGTTTCCCCAAAGCAGTAAACTA
>CANKVN010000014.1 GCA_947487055.1 Flavobacteriales bacterium | reverse complement strand
CTGCAAAATTACGCAGTAATCCGATTGAACTTTCCATGCATAAAAAAACGTAGGTTTGCAGTAAGCAAATGAGCGAAGACCTAACCGAATCGTACAAAGGCAGCAAGCCCAGTTTTCACAACAACTGGGGCTTGATGTTTGTCCTGATTTTCATTTTCCTGTTCAACCTTATTTTTTCTGTCATAGCGGCTTTTGCGGCAGGGGGAATCTACGGTGTTTCGTTTGCCGAAACCCGCAACCTCCTGGGCAATCCCGACGGCACGGCCCTGGCCATCAACATCAGCAGGGTTTACCATTTTATTTCCTTTGTGGGCGCCATGCTTATACCAGCCTGGATGTTCACGGTGGTTAACCGCACTTCCCTCATCCGAGAAGGCGGTTTAAACAAACCCTTTCAACCCCGCTTTTTGGCCATGGGACTGGTGAGTGCAGGCAGCTCCTTTGTGCTGGTGAACTGGATTGATGGATTTATGCGCAGCATTCAATGGCCCCAGGCTTTGCAATATTATGCACAGCGCCTGGACAGCAGCAGGCAGGAAATGGCCAATACCCTGCTGGACATGCAGGAACTGAACGAACTTTGGATTTGCCTTTTTTTGGTGGCTGTTTTGCCCGCCGTCATTGAAGAATTGCTGTTTAGGGGCATCCTGCAAAACATATTCAACTCCACCACAGGGCGCATTGTGCGGTCAATTGTGTTGCAGGCACTGGTGTTTTCAGTACTGCATTTCAGTTTCTACGAACTGCCGGGAATATTCATGGCGGGCCTTGCATTTGGATGGCTTCGCGCAGCTTCAGGCAATACTATTTACGGCATGGTTGCCCACTTTTTATTCAACGCCACGGCAGTAGTGCTTCATTATTTCAGCCAGGCAAATTTCAGGCTTACCGGTGTAAGTGATGCATACAACCAGCTGCATCCGGGACCCGTTGTTGCGCTGCTGGCACTGGTTCCTTTCGTTTATTCCATGATCTGGTTTCACCGACAAATAAAAAACAAACAAGCATGAGTAATTTTTGGGTAAGAACCATTTGGGGCACCATTTATGCGACGGTGGTAATTTTGGCACTCATGCAGGGCTTTATGGCACAGTGGGCGCTGGTTTGGGTAATCAGTACTTTTTGCATAAAAGAATTGCTGGCGCTAAAAAAGATTGACTCTGCCTTCAACCTCACCTTTGGCTGGGTGCTCAACACCCTGATATTACTCATCCATCGGGGAATTCCGGAAGCGTTGGGACTTGTTCACGGACAGGATTACTTCACCATGCCCATGATCGGACAAACCATGTTGCTGCTGGTGGTTTATTTCGCCATACAGCTGTTTCGCAAGGGTATAACCTTGTTTGAAGAAACCGGCACAATGGTATTTGCATTGGTTTATATCTCCGTCCCTTCCCTCCTGTTTCTGCACATCAGCGGCTACAAGGCAGGTCATCCCTACAATTGGCAGCTCCCTATGCTGGTTTTTATCCTCACATGGAGCAGCGACACCTTCGCCTACCTTACCGGACGGGCGTTTGGCAAAATAAAATTATACGAAGCCTTAAGCCCAAAAAAAACCATTGAAGGGTTTATTGGCGGAACAGTTTTAACCGCAGTGATTGCAGCGGTTCTGGGCAATTTCTGGAATTATGGAATATGGCAAGGTGCTGTGCTTGGCGCAATGGTGAGTGTAGCAGGAACTGCAGGAGACCTCTTTGAAAGCGCCCTAAAAAGACAAGCAGACATCAAAGACAGTGGCAGGTTTATTCCTGGGCACGGAGGAGCACTGGATCGCTTCGATGCTTTTTTGTTTGTGTCCGTTGTTGTTTATTCGTGGAGTCTTTTCAAATGATTGGCAGGTTAAATATCATAAAAAACAGCAAAATATGTTTGCTAACCGGGTTCATCCTATTCAGTAGCGGGCTGTTTGCCCAAAAGGAAATCCGGATTAAGGGCCTTACCATTAAAGAATTTCACCTGCAGGATAAATGGCGCATGAAAACAGAAGGTACCGCAGACAGCGCGATGTGCACGTATGATGTGGCCTTTCAAATTTACCAGGGAAAAGGCAAGGCCAAAAAACTGGCCGAAGGCCTCAACCAGCTTATGGACAATGCCATCACCACCGACACCGCCCACCAGGATTTGCCGCTGGAAAAACGGATTGAACAGGACGCCAAAGAATTTCGCGAAGAATGGGAACGTTTAAACAGCGATCCCGAATCTGCATGGACCTTTAATTACACCAAAGAACAGCGTTTCGCCCTGATACATGCCAATAAAAACTACGTGTCCATTAAGGATCAGGCATACTATTTCACCGGTGGTGCACATGGTTTCAGGGTTACCGTTTACACCTTGCTGGATGCAAAAAAAGGAACGCCCGTTGAAAGCTGGAAAAGCCTGTTTAAGGACACCAGTGCGGTTTTGAAAATAGCCGAAGAAACTTTTAGAAAATCGAAAAACATTCCCGAAGCCGAGCCCACCAGCAAAAGTTGGTTTTGGAATGGTAAATTCTACCTACCCGACAATTTTGCATACACCGAAAAAGGCATTGTGTTTTTTTACAATGTTTATGAAATTGCCCCTCCTGCCTCCGGTGAAACAGAATTGCTGCTGGAATATACAACCCTCGGTAAATTATTGTCAAAACCGAACCAGCCCTGATGAAAAAGCTGCTTTTTGCACTCCTATTGCTTGCTTCAGGCAGGGCAATATTTGCACAGCCACTCACCAGTAAACGGGATTCTTTAACCTTTAAGGAAGAACGCATTGTGTCACTGGAAGACGGCTCCACCGACACGGTCAACTGCAGCAGCTACTTTCATTACCTTTGGTTTACCGGACCTGAGGAAACTGCCGGGCGGCTAAACAGACAAATGTATTTGGACCTTTTGTCCACCGAAATAAATACCGAAGATGAGCTAAGAAACGCACTCAACGAAGGATTCAATGACTGGGCCTCTGAATGGCAAAGCCAGTTTGTTGCGGAGGACAGCAGCCCCCTGGATTTTTCGTATAACCTGAACTGGTATGAGGAATCCTACTTTGGGTTTGAGCAAACAGGAAATACCATTACCGTAAGCCACAGCCTGGATGGTTACTACGGCGGCGCCCATCCCAACGGAGGAATTACCTACAAGGTATATGCCCTTCCTGCGGCAACACCGGTTGACAAGTGGCAGGATTTGTTTACCGACACCATGCCGCTGCTGCGAATGGCAGAAAGCACTTTCCGAAAAGAAAAGAACCTGCTGCCCGGAGCATCACTGTCTGAAGCCGGATACTGGTTTCAAAACGATAAGTTTCACCTAACCAATAATTTCGGGTTTGATGAAACCGGCATTTTTTTCTTGTTCAACCGCTATGAAGTTGCCTCCTATGCCGACGGCCCTGTGGAGATCAACATCCCCTACAATCAGCTAAAACGCTGGTTGAAAAAGCCCCTGTAAATTCTTGTATTGAAAGTGGGTTGCAGTGCTTAATTTTGCAGTTAATTTAGCACCATGAGCCAGCCTGACGAATCGTATCTGTTGAATGCCGACCCCGCAGCCTTAGACCAATTGTATGAACAATACCGCGCAGACAAAGAAAGCGTGGATTTTGGCTGGAGAAAATTCTTCGAAGGCTTCGACCTGGGCGCAGAAAAGGCAGAAACCGGAGGCCCGGTTAGCGAAGATGCACTTAAGGAAATTCAGGTACTAAACCTGATTAACGCCTACAGGCAGCGCGGCCATCTATTTGCCAGCACCAACCCCCTTCGTGAGCGTCGCAAATACACGCCCACACTGGATATTGAAAACTTCGGGCTAAGCGCCACAGACCTGGAAAAGCAATTCAACGCAGGCGTGGAAGTGGGTTTGGGACAAGCCAAACTTAAAGACATCATCGCGTTGCTGGAACAAACCTATTGCCAAAGCATCGGTTGCGAATTCACCTACATCCGCGATCCCCGCAGGAGGGGCTGGTTGCAGGATCGTTTCGAAAAAACACGCAACGTTCCCGATTTAACCGTAGACGAAAAAAGGCATTTCCTTAAAAAACTCAACCAGGCTTCGGTATTCGAAAATTTCATCCACACCAAGTACATCGGTCAGAAACGATTTTCCGTAGAAGGTTTGGAATGTTTAATCCCCGCACTGGACGCAGTGATTCAATATGGAGCGGGATTGGGTGTTGAGGAATTTGTGATGGGCATGGCCCACCGCGGACGCCTGAATGTACTGGCCAACGTATTCAACAAACAATACAGCGATATTTTCAGCGAATTTGAAGGCAAGGTATTTCAAAACGAAGCCGATGAAGATTTCGAGGGCGACGTAAAATACCACCTCGGCTACAGCACAGACATTGAAACAGCAAGCGGGAAAACCGTGCACCTGCGTTTGGCAGACAACCCCAGCCATCTGGAAGCGGTTAACCCTGTTGTGAAGGGACTTGCACGCGCCAAACTTGATACCAAATACAACAACGAAGTCCATAAAATTTGCCCGATACTCATCCATGGCGACGCAGCCGTAGCAGGCCAGGGAATTGTGTATGAAGTGGTGCAGATGAGCGGATTGGAAGCATACTATGTGGGTGGCAGCATTCACATTGTTACCAATAACCAAATTGGCTTTACCACCAATTACATGGATTCACGCACCAGCACCTATTGCACCGATGTGGCCAAAGTAACCCTTTGCCCCGTGTTGCATGTAAATGGCGACGATGTGGAAGCTGTTGTGCATGCCGTGAAACTGGCCATGGCTTACCGCCTGGAGTTCAACAGCGATATTTTCATTGACCTGCTGGGCTACCGCAAATACGGACACAACGAGGGTGATGAGCCGCGCTTTACGCAGCCCATCATGTACAAGATTATTGACAAACACCCCAACCCGAGGGAGATTTACAAACAAAAACTGATGGAGCGCGGCGAAATTGATGCTGTTTTGGCAGCGGAAATGGAACAGCAGTTCAAACAACTCCTTCAGGAAAAATTCGAGGAAGCCAAAGGCGACCACAAACCAGCCAAAAAAACCACCAAGGACCGCTGGGATGGATTCCGACACCCTACTGAAAAGGATTTCAGCAAGGAGGTTAATACTGGCATCAGCAAGGATAAATTGCTCGCCCTGGGTGAAAAAATCACCAGCATTCCAGAAGACAACCTCCCCATTCGCAAGGTGCAAAACCTTTTTGCAGACCGCAAAAAGATGCTGCAAAACGAAACCCTCGACTGGGCCATGGGTGAATTGCTTGCCTACGCAAGTCTTGTGGAAGCAGGACATCCCGTGCGCCTTGCCGGCCAGGATGTGGAACGCGGAACCTTTAGCCACAGGCATGCCGTGGTGAAAAAAGAAGACAGCGAGCAGGAGTTTATTCCCTTGCAGCATATTTCAGAAAAACAGGGAAGCTTCAATGTATACAACAGCTTGCTGAGCGAATATGCAGCCCTTGGGTTTGAATATGGCTACAGTACCGCAATGCCTGA
The DNA here is from genome assembly GCA_947487055.1 of Flavobacteriales bacterium. GTDB lineage: Bacteria > Bacteroidota > Bacteroidia > NS11-12g > UBA955 > RGEC01. The sequence continues at coordinate 30,826 of CANKVN010000014.1, read as the reverse complement.
AGGCCTGACGATCTGGGAAGCCCAGTTTGGAGATTTTGCCAACGGTGCCCAAATCATGATTGACCAGTTCATTGCCAGTGCCGAAACCAAATGGGGCAAATTCAGCGGATTAACCCTGCTGCTTCCCCACGGTTATGAAGGCCAGGGACCAGAACACAGCAGTGCGCGCCCCGAGCGTTACCTGCAACTTTGTGCAGGCGGCAACATGCAGGTTATTTACCCAAGCACGCCTGCCAACCTGTTTCATGCCTTGCGCCGCCAGCTAAACCGCGATTTTCAGGTACCATTAATCATGATGAGCCCCAAGAGCTTGCTCAGACATCCATTGTGCGTAAGCAAACTGGAAGATTTCGAAGGTTCATTTCAGGATTTAATTCCGGACCACGAACCCATCAAAAAGGCAAGAAAAGTGCTGTTCTGCGCAGGCAAAATCTATTATGATTTGCTGCAGGCAAGAAACGCACAGGAAAACAAGGATGTAGCGATTATCCGCATTGAACAATTATATCCATTGCCTGAGTGGAAACTGGAAGAAATTTTCAAGCAATACGAAGGTGCAGAATTTTGCTGGGTACAGGAAGAACCCAGAAATCAGGGTTACTGGTTCCACCTGATGCGCTACGATTGGCCTGTGGCCTTGAAATACGTGGGAAGGGGCAACAGCGCCAGCCCGGCTACCGGCTACAAAAAAGTGCACGACAAAGAGCAGGCGGATATCATTGCCCGCGCTTTTGCCTAATGTCTATTTAAAATCCAGCTGAATGCGGCCCAGCCTCAATCCAGCCCAGCCCGCCTGATTCACAAGCACGGTCTCTCCCATTTTATTGGTTAAACCCAGTGGTGCCTCCAGAAAGGTATGCGTGTGTGCCCCCAAAATGACGTTGATTCCGTGCGTTGCTGCTGCCAGTTTCACATCACTGATTTGGTTGCTGGGATACTCATGCCCCAGGTGCGACAGCACAATCACCACATCACAGCCTTCGCGCTTGCGCAGGATGTCAGCCTGCTCCTGCACCTTCGCCACAGGATCCTGGTACAAAAGGCCTTTGCACAAATGTTGGGGAATCAAGCCCTCGGGGTTTACCCCTACTCCGGTGATGCCAATCTTGAGTTTCCCCTTGCGCACCACCAGCCGTTTTTTGATGAGATCCTTCAACGGTGTAGCCTCTACATTATAGTTGCAGTTAAGGAACGGAAATTTGGCGTGGTTTTGAATCAACGCTGCAAGGTGCTCCATTCCCATATCGAAATCGTGGTTGCCCAGGGTAGACGCTTCATAGCCGGCCATGTTCATCCAGGTAAACTCCGGCACACCGCCAAACCTGTTGAAATAGGGTGTACCCTGAAACACATCCCCGCTGTCCAGCAGCAGACAATAGTCGTTTTGGCTGCGAACTTCGTCCATCAAGGTTTTCAGCTTTGCAATGCCGCCCTGACCCGGATATTTGGGATGGTTATCCGGAAATGGATCCAGCCGGCTGTGAAAATCATTGGTATGCAAAATCATCAGGGATGATGTTTTGTCATTAGCCATTAGTGCCTCCGGGGTAAGCAGCAAGCCGCCTGCCAGCCATGCGCTATTTCTTAGGAATTGCCGCCTCGTTGGCATATACAATCCTCCTTTCTGTTCTTTTCCGAACTATCCCATATTTTGCAGTTTCAGCACGAATACCCTCCGTAAAAATACCACGCATTGTTTTTTCTGTAGCGATCATTTCCAACGCTCCCCTAAACATGTTGTAACCATCACCACCATTCATCAGGTAATCCGAGGTAGCTATCCAGTAATCACGGCGGCTGTCAAAACGGTTATTTCCTATCCAGGCGATAAATTCCTGCTTTTCATTTACCTCGATTTTTAATCCTGAAACAGGCTCACCTCCACGCTTAACGATATGCCTGAGCAAACTATCCATGGCGCCGCCGCTAATTTTTAAGAGAACTTCGGTATTTTCAAAAGGCATCACCTCGTAGAGGTTTCCAACGGTTATGGACCCGGATGGCAACGCAGTTCTGAGGCCGCCAAGGTTAAGTACAGCCGCATCCAGCGGAAGGCCTATCCGTTTTTTAAGGAGTGAATCGGCATAAGCAAATGTCAAATCTGCACACAAATTTCCCAGGTTTCCGGAAGGCCGTTCGGGAAAATATCCCGTATCTGTTTTGCCGACAACGGTGGTGGTAAACTGCAGAAGTGTATCCCTGTAGGGTTTCAGAAAGCGGGACATGGTGCTGTCGGGACGAATATCTGCAGCCGTGTTCAATGGCCAAAGTGCTTTGTAATGCAAATTTTTAACCCCGCAGGACAGGGCCAACACACTCAACATCAAAAGAAAACCACACCTCACAACATACAAATTAACACACTTTCTGCAATTCTGTGAAAAATGATACATTAACTTAGCAATTTGATAACCTAAATATACGAAATTTGCTACATACTTCCAAATGAAAAAGACCTTATTCGCTCTTGGATGCATCCTTTCTATGGTAAAACTGGGTGCACAATGCAATGAACTCTTCATATCCGAATATGTTGAGGGCACCAGAAACAACAAAGCCCTTGAAATTTACAACCCGGGAACCGCTACCATCGACCTGAGCAATTATCGGGTTACCCGCTGGCAAAACGGATCAGCGGTGTGGACCAGCCAATTCAGCGATTTGCTTTCCGGCACCATTGGCAGCAACGAAGCCAAGGTATTGGTCATTGACCGCCGCGACACCACCCAGACAGGCCAGGATACTCCCGTTACCTATAACCTGAGGGTTAAAGCAGATTTGTTCTTATCCAAAGATTACAACACTTCATTCTCCATGAGTTTCAACGGAGACGATGCCATGAGCCTGGACAAACTGAACACGGCCACCAACAAATGGTCACCTATTGACATCTTTGGCAAAATCGGGCAGCAACCTCAGTTGCCATCAAACCCAAGCAGAACCATTGGCTGGAGTGATTCGTTCCCAAACAATACTGGCCTGGGCCTTTGGTGCACCATCGATAAAACCCTTATCCGCAAACACGGAATCAAGCAAGGCGTTTCCGCCAATCCGGCAAACTTCAATCCACGCAAGGAATGGGAGGTATACCCCGTGAACACTTTCGATTCGCTGCGCACCCATATTTGCGATTGTAACAAATTCGCAGCCCGCAATCAAGAAATTGCAGCACAACAGGTGCAATTGTTTCCTAACCCTGCCACCAGCGAGGTTAAGGCATTTTTCCAGGGGGCTGTAATAAGTATCATTGCCATGGATATGCAAGGCCGCAAGGTTCAATTGCCTTTTGAAATGCAATATCCCAATGGATTTGCCATTGCAACCATCTCTACGGCATCTTTGAGCAGCGGTGTTTACCACCTTCAGGCAATCGGTGCAGGGCAGGAAAACTATTCCGCCAGGCTGATAAAACAATGAGGACCGCCTTTCTCATAGCCCTGCTCAGCGGAACAGGTCTGCTGCAAGCCCAAACAAAGATTGTGGGTAAGGTTACAGATGCCTTAACCGGCGAAGGAATCTCAAAAGCGGTTATTAGCAGCAGGGCGGTTTCCGCAGTTTCGGGAGCCGATGGTTCTTTCAGCATGCTGCTGGTTGGTGGCAACCATACACTGGTTGCAACACTGGAAGGCTTCAGCAGCGATACCATTCAAATCCTTGCCGACCGCAGCCTTATTCCAAATGTCGTTTTCAGGCTGGACAACCTCAGCACGGATGTGCAAGCGGTTCAAATTACCGCTTCCCTTGCCAAAGACAGAAGAACTCCCATAGCCTACAGCAACCTGAACGGCAAAACCATCAGCGAGCAACTCGGTAGCGCAGACATGCCCATGCTGCTGAACAACACACCAGGCGTTTATGCCACCCAGCAAGGCGGTGGCGCCGGTGATGCTCGCATTACCATTCGCGGTTTCAACCAACGCAACATCGCCGTGATGATAGACGGAATTCCTGTGAACGACATGGAAAATGGCGAGGTTTACTGGAGCAACTGGTTCGGATTAAGCGAAGTGACCGCACTCACACAGGTGCAGCGAGGGCTGGGCAGCAGCCGCATCGCCAATCCCGCAGTTGGCGGCACCATGAACATCATTACCCGCGGTGTATCCAACCAATTTAAAGCTTCTGCAAACGCAGAATTTGGTGATTCCCGCTACCAAAAATATTCAGCAACCATCAATACTGGCAGGCTAAAAGGAAACTGGGGCGCCATCTTCAGCTTCACCAAAAGAAGCAGCACCGGTTATGTAGATGCATTGTATGATGACATGTACAGCTACTACGGCCGCCTTGAAAAGAAATTTGGCAAAAAACACACCCTTTCCTTGACTGCGGTTGGCGCTCCACAAAGCCATGGACAGCGCAGCTTTAGGGCCAGGTTAAGCTTGTATGACCGTGGCCTTGCCATGAAACTGAATATGGACACCCTGGTGGGCAATATGCCCGTTAATCAGGGCAGAAAATATAACCAGCACTGGGGATGGCTTAATGAGGCCCGGTTGAACGACGTAGGCGATACCATCTGGGGATCGAACAACCGCAAAAGTGAACGGGTAAACGAATTTCACAAACCCCAGGTTTACCTGAAACACGACTGGAAACCCAGCAGTAAAACGCTGATCAGCACGGTCGCCTATATGTCTGTCGGCAAAGGTGGTGGTTCGCAAGCCAACAGCATCAGCCAGCTCAGAACCTACGGCCAGTTCAACATGCAAGGCTCATGGTGGGCCAATACCACCGGGTCTGCATTTGTGCCCAATCCCGACCCTGCATACAGCGCTACCGAGCTTAGGTCATACGGCATATTGCACCGCAGCGTAAACAACCACAAATGGTTTGGTGCATTGAGCACGCTCAACCACAAAATCAACAAAAATTTCACCTTCACCGGAGGACTGGACCTTCGCACCTACAGGGCACAGCATTACCGAGAGGTTTATGATTTGCTGGGTGGTGATTATTTCATCCCCGACAATGGTGAACTGGACCCCAATAAAAAAGACCTGCTCTACCATAAAGGCGACAAGTTCCGTTTCAATAACGATGGGTTGGTTCGCTGGATAGGTGGGTTTGCTGAACTGGAATATTCCAAAGGCAGGACTTCAGCTTTCGTGAATGCCAGTACCACACAATCCTTCTACCGCAGGATTGATTTCTTTAGGCTCACAGCTGACAGCCAGCCAAAGGTTTCCGATTGGGTAAGAAGACCCGGTGTAACCCTTAAAACTGGGGTAAACCGCAACATCAGCAGGCATGTAAATTTGTTTGGAAATGTGGGTTATTTGAACAAACCAACCCGTTTCAACAATATATTTGACAACAACAACGTTGAAGTAAAAGACGCCAAAAACGAGAAAATATATGCCATTGAAGGCGGTGCAGGTTATAAAAGCCGCATATTCAGTTTGGATGCAAACGTATACTATACTTACTGGCAAAACCGCCCTGCAAATTTCCTGCCCACCTACCGCGACCCTGATGGCAATTTGTTTTCATACAACATCAACGGCATGAAAGCCAGACACATGGGTGTAGAGTTTGCAGGTATTCTGAAACCAGGAAATGGCATGACCATTCAAAGTGCATTGAGTTTGGCCGACTGGCAATGGAAATCCGGTGCACGAAGTATCATACGCGATGATGCAGGAGATTCTGTCGGGCTTGTAGATTTCGATGCTTCCGGCGTGCACGTGGGCGACGCGGCACAGTGCCAGTGGACCTGGAGCGTGCGCTGGGAGCCTTCACTGCTAAAAGGAGCTTACATCTCAGCCCAGTATGTCTATTTCTGGAAGCACTACGCAGACTTTGATCCCTTATCCCTTGTTGGGGCTTATAAAGGCCGGGAATCATTCCGTATTCCAGCATACTGGTACATGAATATTTCTGCCGGATACACTTTTACCGCTTATAAATCGGGTCAGATTTCGGTTTATGCGAACTGCCAAAATGTGACCAACAACCTTTATATCAGCGATGCACAGCACCGCAGCATAGACAACAACCCTTCCAATACCTTCAGGCCCACCAACCTCGAAGTATTTGTTTCCCCCGGATTCCGTTACACCACCGGTATTCGCATTACTTTTTAATCAAATGAAAAACACCATACTCTCTTTAATTTGCCTCCTAAGCACCACCTTGTTTGGGCAAGCAACACTTCCCACATCGTGGGACATGAGCAATGTTACGGCTCCACCAACCGGCTGGAGTTATGACCTGGCAAAAGTGGCCGGTAACCTCACCTATACCAGTGCAGGCTTCTACAACTCTGCTCCACAGGCACTGAGGCTTGATGGCAGCGGCGAATACCTTCAGGTATTTTTTGGAAGCCGTGCAGATACCGTTGAATATTGGGTTAGAACCAACCCCGGTACAGACCCTGGTTCGGTTTTTAATATCGACGAAAGCGTAGATGGCAACACCTGGACCAACGTGCGTAATTACACCAAATCTTTGCCACAGACCATTACCAAACACATGGTGCGTTTGAAATCAGGAAGCCGCTATGTAAGGTTTATTTACACCACCAAGGTTACCGGTTTCAACGTGGTACTGGACGACGTATTGGTTAAACCTGCAGGCCCATCTGCGAGCCCTGAAATAGCCGTTTATGATGGAACTACGCAAATGATTAATGGCGGCATGTTTAAGCCCGGAAATTCCGGACTGTACCCTGTAACCCTTAAAAACAACGGAGTTGGCGACCCCCTGGTTATTGACTCTGTGCGTTTTAGTGGTGCTGATGCTGCTTATTTCAAGGCCGGCGGTGTTCCGGATACCATTTTGTCTAAAAGCCAAAAGAACATGCTGGTGCAGCTTGTAGGCGCCCCTGCCGGATCTATCAAGGGCACCATGAAAATATACAGCAACGATGGTGTGGGCAATACTGTTTTCAGCCTAAACATTTATGCCATCAGCGGTAATTTTGCCACCGAACCAAACGCATCCCCCAGCTTGAATTTTTCAACCGTTCGTGCCTGGCAGCTCAAGGCAACTGCCGGAACCAACAATGCAGACAACCTGCTCATCCTGGTTTCCAAAGACAGCATCAACGAAACACCTACAGACGGTGTGGCTTACGAAAAAGGCTCTTATTTAGGCAAAGCCAGGGTTGTTGAAAATGGTCCTGCAGGCGACTACAGGATTGACCAGATTGTTGCCAATACCAAGTACTTTGTTAAGGTTATTTCTTGGAACGGATACGATAAATACATAAACTACTATCAAAGCGGATCTGTAATGGACAATGTAACCACTCCCGGCTTGAATACCGGAACTTACTACTCAGGAATCACCGCTACAGACACCCAGTTTTTATCCAAATTAAAATCCAAAATCCGCCCTCATTTTCAGGTGTATTACAGCAACTACGGAACCACCATGGTGGAAGACTTTGCTGCGTATGATACCACCGGAAGCAGGCGTGTACTGACCTGCACCTACAGCGGTTTCAAATACCTATTTCAACCCCCAATTATTTGGGACACCCTGAGCCGCGAACACTCCTATCCAAAGAGCTGGATGAGCATTCCATCTACCGACAGCGCCTGTGGCAGTGATTTGTATGCCTTGTTCCCCGTGCACCAGATAAAAGCCAATGCCGTGCGCAGCAATGTTCCCTACAACAATCTGAAAACCGTTACATACCAGTTTCTGGACGGTAAATATGGCACAGATAGCGTCGGCAATCTGGCTTACGAACCACCAAACCGCGTAAAAGGCATGGTATCGAGGGCTTGTTTCTACATCTGCGCCACATACCATACGGCAGATAAGCCATTCACAATGCCTACCTCCGTGCAGTTCATCACCGACATGCAGGACCAAAATGTATTGAAGCGCTGGAGCCAGAAATACCCTCCAAACAATTACGAAATGGCCCGCCAGGAGTATATCGCATTTAAACAAAACAACAGAAATCCATTTATTGACAACCCCAACTGGGCTTGCTATATCGATTTCAGCAACATGACCCGCATTGCCTCCGGAGAATGCTTTAAAACCAACACCAACCAAACCCGCAAAACCGGCAAAAAGACTTTGCAGGTAAACGCCATGCCAAATCCGGCTACAGATATGGTTCAGGTGGATTTATCTGCCTTCGGAACAGAAAAAGTGGACATGGTTTTGGTAGACATTACCGGAAACAGTGTATTGGAAACCAGCAATTCCGGTTTCAATGGCAAATTCAGCATCGCAAACCTTGCTTCAGGCGCATACTTGCTTTATGTGCACAGCAACAATGCCCATGCTGCCGTAAAAATCATCAAACCTTAAATCAACTTAAATCACGAAAAAGGCCCGTTTATCGGGCCTTTTTTATGGTTACGGGGGTAATCGGTTAATTTGGCATAATATTGGATGATTGACAGACAATGCTTCCACCCATTTTCGCCGCTGTTGTAGCCCTTTTTTCCTCGTTTTCTGCAAAACCGGCGGACGATGCCAACAAACTGCTGCAATTGTTCTCCGCAGGAAATGCTACCGAAATAGCCGGGCATTTCAGTGCCAGCGTGCAGCTCACTACCCCGGGCAAGGAAGGTGTTTACAGTAAAAGCCAGGCCAAAATGATCCTTCAGGGATTTTTTGATGCACACAAACCCACGGTTGTGAAACAAATGCAGCAAGGCAAAAGCGAAAATGGTGCGCATTTTTTGGTGTTAGCCCTGCAATGCGGCACTGAGGAATATAAATCAACCATTTTTTATCGCGGAAATGGAGCAAAGCTCAATATCCACGAATTAAAAATTGAGAAATAAGCCTGACCTTTGAAGGCATGGATTTCAACAATCCCGAACTCATTTCATTTATCACCCTTTGTCTGCACGAAGACCAAGGCGATGGTGACCATTCCTCCCTGGCGAGCATACCGGCAGGAACTAAGGGCCATTCCCGCATCCTGCTCAAGGAAAATGGGGTAATTGCAGGCTTGCTACTGGCCAAAACGATTTTAAAAGTGGTAGATCCGGGAATTACGCTGAACATTTATCACCAGGACGGCGAACACCTTGCTAAAGGCACCTTGCTTGCCGAAGCCCATGGCAGCGTACACAGTTTGTTGCTCGCTGAGAGGCTGTTGCTAAACTTCATGCAACGCTTATCCGGTATTGCCACCCAAACAGCAGCCATGGTAAAACTTCTGGACGGCTACAAAACCAAAGTTCTGGACACACGCAAAACCACACCGGGATTGCGGTTGCTGGAAAAATGGGCCGTGAAAACCGGTGGCGGAGAAAACCACCGTATTGGGCTATACGACATGATCATGCTGAAAGACAACCACGTTGATTCTTCAGGTGGCATTACAGCTGCCGTGCAGCGCACCAAAACCTACCTTGAAACCCACGGTAAAAACCTCAAAATAGAGGTAGAAACACGCAACATGGATGAGGTGAAAGAAGCCTTAAATACAGGGTTCGTGGACCGGATTATGCTTGATAATTTCACACCGGATGCCTGCAAAGAAGCCGTAACATGGATTGCGGGCAGGTGCGAAACCGAAGCTTCAGGCGGCATAACTGCAGACAACATCCGGCAATATGCAGCAGCAGGGGTTGATTTTATATCGCTGGGAATGCTAACCCATACGGTAAAAAGCCTTGATATTAGCATGAAAACCCATTCTATTCCATCATGAGAAACATTGGTGTATTTATCCTTTTGGTGCTTGCTTTTGCTGCCTGCAAAGCAAAGAAACCAACTGCTGTTGCAAGCAATGCAAAACCCGTATTTACCACCCCCGACACACCGGCAGTGATGCTGCCAACGGCTAAAATCAGCAAAACGGAGGTTGAAGCAATACCACCAAAACCCGCACCGGCAAAAACCATTACCTGGCTTGATTTTGAAAGCGGATACAAAAAAGCCATCGCCGAAAATAAAATCCTGTTGGTGGATATGTATACCGATTGGTGCTACTGGTGCAAGGTTATGGACCGCCAAACCTACGTAGATTCTGCAGTGATAGCCAATCTGAATACCGATTTTGTGACCGTGAAAATGAATCCCGAAAAGGACCACACGTTTACTTTTGGAGATACCAGTATGAGCAACAGTGAGCTTTATCTGTGGCTGGGATATGGCAAGCGGAACGGATTTCCAACCACGTATTTCTGGCTCACACCAAATAAATCTGAGGAACGCTACTGCCTGGCAGGCTACCATGAACCCGCCGCATTTATCACCATTTTAAACCAAGTAAAAGCAAAAAAACAACACTGATGAGGAGAAAAATGCCCAAATACCGGCTGCTGGAAAACGTAGAAATAGGCCCTGCCGTAGCCGAAGGAAATTGCATTGCCCGGATTGACAATCAGGTGGTGTTTGTGAAGTTTGCAGCCCCTGGAGATATTGGGGATGTACAAATTGTTGCCAAAAAGCGAAATTACCTGGAAGGCAGGATTGTAAAGTTTCACCACCACTCCGAAAAGCGCATCACCCCTTTTTGCAGTCATTTTCAAACCTGCGGCGGCTGCAAATGGCAGCACCTTGGATACGAAGATCAGCTTGCGTTTAAGCAACAGCAAGTGGTGGACGCGTTTGAACGCATAGCCGGGTTATCCGGTTTTGAAGTGCTTCCCATTCTTGGTAGCGCCCAAACCACCGCTTACCGCAACAAGCTGGATTTAACCTTTAGCAACCGCGCCTGGGTTACCCACTTCGATCCTGAAACCACCATAAGACCAACCGCCCTTGGATTTCACATTCCAGGCCGTTTTGACAAGGTTATAGACATTGATAAGTGCCACCTGATGCCAGACTATGTCAACGAGATACAACGTGGCGTAAAAGCCTTTTGTGACACCCACGGCTACACCTACTACGACTTGCTGGATCAACAGGGAATGATGCGCAACCTGATGCTGCGCTGCAATAAAAAAGGCGAATGGATGGTATTGGTTAGCTTTTTCGAAGACGATGCCGAAAAGCGCCATGCCTTGCTGGATTATATCCGCGACCATTTTGAGCGCGTAACATCGCTGGTATATGTCATCAACACCAAAAAGAACGATACTTTGCAGGATTTAACCGTGCAGTGCTATCACGGCAACGAATACCTGATGGAAGAATTGGGTGGATTGCAGTTTAAAATTCGTCCACAAAGTTTCTTTCAAACCAACTCCATGCAAGCTGAAACGCTCTATGCCATAACCAAAGCATTTGCCGGCCTAAGCGGAAAAGAACTGGTTTACGATTTGTATACCGGCACCGGCAGCATTGCGCTCTATGTAGCCGACAAAGCCAGGCAGGTGGTGGGGATTGAATATGTGCCCGAAGCCATTTTGGATGCCAAAGAAAACATGAAAATCAATGGGATGGAACACCTCAGTTTCTATGCCGGCGACATGAAGGAAATCCTTACCACGGCATTTATTAACGAGCACGGCCGCCCCGATGTATTGATTACCGATCCGCCCCGGGACGGCATGCACCCGGATGTGGTTAAACGGATTTTAGAAACCGAACCGCCCCGCATTGTTTACGTGAGCTGCAATCCGGCTACCCAAGCCCGTGATGCCAAACTGCTGGATGAAAAATACAGGCTGGTAAAAATTCAGCCGGTAGATATGTTCCCGCACACCCACCATGTGGAAAATGTGGGATTGTGGGAGCTTCGTTAATGCTGTTGCCTAAAGGGTTTGATACCCGTTTCTTTTTATTTGGATATTATATCCCTTAGGCAATGGAATTTTCATAACGCGGTTTTATTTCAAGAGGGCCAAGTAATTATACCCGGCCAAATATCCAATAAAAAAGACCTGTCATAGCCGGCAGGTCCTTTTTGTTTGTTTTCAATGATCTGCAGAACGTTCCAAACCACGCATAATAATTGGTTTACCCTGACCATAAGAGCGCAACGCTAAACCCCAAAAAACCGGGCAGGATTTCTTCAAATGCAGGATTGATAGAGATTTTCACCGCACTCAGGGTTAATGCCCGTAACTTTGCAGTGTGGAAGACGAACTCCTGAGCGACGACGCTGGCTTATTTGAACACTACCGGTTTTTGGTCGATCCGGGTCAGGAGGCGATGCGCATAGACAAATGGCTGATGCACCGATTGCAGAACGCCAGCAGAACCAAAATACAAGCAGCTGCAGATGCAGGCTGTGTGCAGGTAAACAGCAAGATTGTTAAGAGTAATTACCGCATCAAACCCGGTGATGAAATCCGCATTATGCTGCCGGAACCACCCCGGGATAAGGAAGTATATCCCGAGAACATTCCCCTCGATATTGTTTACGAAGACGACCACCTGTTGGTGGTGAACAAGGTTGCCGGCATGGTGGTGCACCCTGGATACAACAACTTCAGCGGCACACTCGTCAATGCGCTGGTATACCACGTTGGCCAATTGCCCCAAAAAGACGAATCACACCGCCCTGGCCTTGTTCACCGCATAGACAAAGACACGAGTGGCTTACTGGTGGTGGGGAAAACCCCATTTGCGCTCAGCCACCTTGGCAATCAATTTTACAACCACAACATTCACCGCCGCTACCTGGCCCTTGTGTGGGGCGATTTTGAAAACCCTTCAGGTACCATCCGTGGCTACCTTGCCAGGGATCCCGCAGACCGCAGGCGCAGCAAGCATTTCGAAAACGAAGAAGATGGAAAACTGGCCATCACCCATTATGAGGTGGTGGAACATTTCTATTTCACCTCCTTGGTAGCCTGCCAACTGGAAACAGGCCGCACCCACCAGATCCGTGCACACATGGCTTCGCAGGGCCACCCCCTCTTCAGCGATGAAATGTATGGAGGCCGCGAAATACGCAAAGGCTCTGCCCTGCCCAAGTTCAAGCCATTTATTGAAAACGCATTTGAAATGATGCCCCGTCAGGCACTGCACGCTGCTGAACTGGGTTTCATCCATCCGGTAACCGGAGAACAAATGATGTTTAAAGCAGCATTGCCCGAAGATTTTGACAAGCTGCTGGAAAAAATCCGGCGCTACGTATCCTAACCCCTCAGAGGTTAGCTGCCATTAGCTTTAGCCATTGGGCCAACTCCTGTTGCACGGCAGCTGTTTTGTCTTTGGCATACCAGCCATGCAGCAATTCCGCCTGTTGTTCAAAAGGCAAACCCGCTGCAACCCAGCTGCTGCGCAATTCCTGCAATGCTGCAGGCCTTGGCCCCCATTTTTCTCCCAGCACATTGCCTTCGCTATCCAGCGCAATAAAAACAGGAATGCTGCGGCCACCATTTGTTAAAAACTGATCTATGAGTGTGGTATCGTGATCGCGAAGCACGTAGCGGTGCTCGATACCAAGGTGCTGAAACAACAGCATCGCCGGCGGACAAACCTGGGCAGCATCACCGCACCACCCCTCGGCAATAACGAGTATTTTCAAGCCTTTGGGCAGGTTTTGCAAATCTGCCGTCACCTCTGGTAACAATTGGGCATGGCCCTCCAAACGGCGCATGCGTGCCTGATTCAGCTTGGCATAATCCAGCATTGCCGCGCTGTTGTCGGCACCGGTGGTTTTGCCCTGAAGCAGCAGTTCATCTATTTGGTCGCGGTAGGCCTGCCAGGTCATTCCGGCATCCCAGTGGTTGTTGATGTTTTGATTCATAAGAAAGAGAAGGTAGAGAAACGATTACAGGCGCTTTTCTCGCAAGGCCGTATTATTCGTAGCTAAGTTCGATATCGCTGCTGCGGGGCAGTGCCTGGCAGGTGAGTATATAGCCTTTGTTGATTTCGTCATCGGTAAGGCCTTCGCGTTCCAGCATGTGCAAATCTCCTTTGGTAACCTTTGCCCTGCAGGTGGTGCAAACACCCACAGTGCAACTGTAGGGAGGATCAATGCCGTTTTTCATACAGGCATTAAGTACCGTTGTTTTGTCATCGCAGGTGATTTCGTGGGTTTTGCCATACACATGCACCTTGATGCTTGCCTGACCTGAGAAAGCGGCTGTATCGGAAGATTCCTCGGCTTTGGCGGCTGAAGAAACAGGGGCCGTAAAGTACTCCGTATGCACATTGGCGGAGGCTACACCGGCCTTGGAAAGTCCGTTTTTCACCACATCCATCATGGGTGAGGGTCCGCAGATATAAAACTGAAAACCGGTATAAGAACCACCAATTTTAGACTGCAACACGTTCAACACCTTATCTTCGGTGAGGTAGCCCTTCATTCCAAACCAGGTAAAAGGCGCCTGATCATAGCTGTTAATAACCTTGAACCTACCGGGATGCTGCTTTTCCATTTCCACCAGCGTATTTTTAAAGATAACGCTTTCGGGATTGCGGTTGGCATAAACCAAGGTAATTATGCTACCAGGCTCATGCATGAGCACGGCTTTGGAAATACCCATCATAGGGGTGATACCGCTTCCACCGGCAAACAACACATAGTGGGTGCTTCTTCCTGCTTCTGGAACCAGGGTAAATTTACCCATTGGAGGCATTACTTGCAGCAGATCGCCTTCGTTTACGTTGCTGTTCATGTAATTGCTCATGCGGCCACCATCTACGCGCTTGATGGTTACGGCAGGATGGGCATCGGCAGGTGCATAGGTGCACAGCGAGTAGCTTCTGCGTACTTTTTCGCCGTTGATTTCTGCCTCAAAGGTGAGGTATTGTCCGGCGGTGTATGAAAATGTTTCGGTAAGCGAAACGGGAATATCCAGGTGAAGGGTCACCGCATCGGCGGTTTCTCTTACCACTTTGTGTACGGCTATACCGTGAAATCCTTCTGACATAACGATGCAAAAATAAGGCCCCAAGGCGAGAAGTACATGCAGAAAATGTTAGACATGGGTCCGGATTCTGCCTGCTTTGTCCTGCAGGGTAACCATATTAACAAACAAAAGCGAAGAAAGTTGGATTTTTTACTGAATAGTTTAATCTGAGAATGAAGATTGACCCATACTTACTGTTCTGCACAAAGACCAACAACGGTTTCTATTATACCATTAAACCAACAGACCATTAAACAATTAAACTTCAGTTGTAAGTGAAAAGTTAAGAGTCAGGAGTTGCGGAGCTGCGCTGCGAAAAGACCAACAACGGTTTCTATTATACCATTAAACCAACAGACCATTAAACGAATAAACCATTAAACTTCAGTTGTAAGTAAGAAGTTAAGGGTCAGGAGTTGCGGAGCTGCGCTACGAAAAGACCGGCAACGGTTTCTATTTGACTATTAAACCAACAGACCATTAAACTTTAGTTAAAAGTGAGAAGTTAAGGGTCAGGAGTTGCAGGGCTGGGCTGTGAAAAGACTAGCAACGATTCTATTGGACCATTAAACAAAATCACATCAAACGCTGATAGGCGCGCCACCAGCGGTCCGGCATTTCATCGTTGCACACCGTTTGATAATCTTTGTAACTGCAACCTATAAAAAAGGATTTTTTATCGTAGGGATGCGGAATTTCCATCCACCAGCGGTTGCTTTTGCGGCTTTTATAGAAAATAATTTCATGACCGGTGCTGCTGAGCCTGTTTCGGTAAATCAGAAAATCTTCGTGGTTGTGTATGGGGTGATCGTTGAACCGGGCACAATATCCGTCTATAAAATACCAAAGCATTTGCGAGAGCAACACATGGTCTGCGTCGTGCGCATTATCCGGATTGAGGCCATAGAAATAAGCAGAACTAAGCGTATTGCTAACGCCTGCATACCTGGCCAGCCTGGCCGCCTCCTCGGCATACAAGCCATTTGGACTTTGCAGCATAGTACCCGGCGAATCGGCATAACGGCAGGCATTCATATCAAACATCATCATGTGTGCACTGCGTAGTATGGGTTCCGATTCCTCAATATCGGTGCGGATTTCACCCAATCGGTGGTTTTCGAAATACATTTTATCCAGCACCGCAGCGGTTTGGTTGTTGATGTAATAACCCTGGGTACCCAAAAAATCGATATTGAACAGGTAACTTGGCTTTTCTACCAATATCTGCCTCAATGGTGTGCCTTCATCGAGGTCCACATCCGGGCTCACCTTCACCACTTCCACCGGCTCTTTTGTTTGGCGGTAAGCCTTATAATATCCATAAATCAACAATGGATCGTGGCCAATAACCAAAACCTTGATACCTGCATTGAGCAACTCACCGATGGCTTCGCTCATGGCAAACTGACGGCTGTTGGCATCACCGCTCAATTTCAGGTTGCCCAGGTCTGCCATTCCTAGTCGATCGAAACGCCAGGCAAGGCCATATAGCTTCTTCCGCACCTCATCGGCGGGATAGCCTGCACCCACAATGGCCAGCTGAATATTTTTTAATTTTGGGAAGGTGTGTCCATGGATGCTCATTTTACCACCCAGTAGCGAATCGTTGTTGCGAAAAGGCGCCCAAATGGCATTATCCACGGGCTCAAAAAAGGCATCAAGCATGGCTGCAATTTCGCACCGAAACCACGATTGCCAAGGGAGTATTCATGCACATGTACAATAAACAAAACGCTGACTCCTATTTTCAGCCTTGCAGCTGGTTTTTGGCAACCCAATCAGGCACCACAATTACCGGCATCAAAATACCGCTAAACCGCCACCTGGGCCTTAATTGCAGGCCAGGGATCGTAGTTTTCAAGGGTAAAATCGCTATAATCGAAGGCAAAGAGGTCTGTTACATCCGGATTGAGTTTCATTTGCGGATACGAACGGGGTTCGCGGCTTAGCTGTTCCTTCACCTGCTCGAAGTGGTTGCTATAAATGTGCGCATCGCCAAACGTGTGCACAAAATCGCCGCACTGCAGGCCGCAAACCTGGGCCATCATCATGGTTAAGAGGGCGTAGCTGGCAATATTGAAGGGCACACCCAAAAACAAATCCGCACTTCGCTGGTACAGCTGGCAACTCAATTTTCCGTCTGCCACATAAAACTGAAACATGGTATGGCAGGGCATCAGGGCCATTTTGTCTATTTCGCCCACATTCCATGCGTTCACCAAAATACGGCGGCTGTCGGGGTTGTTTTTTATCAGGTGCAGGGCTTCGGAAATCTGGTCAATTATACGGCCATCTTTGGCCTCCCAGCTGCGCCACTGCTTGCCGTAAACGGGGCCCAGTTCTCCGTTTTCGTTTGCCCATTCGTCCCAGATACTCACGCCATGTTCCTTGAGGTAAGCAACGTTGGTTTCCCCTTTCAAAAACCACAAGAGTTCATAAATAATGCTCTTGAGGTGGACTTTTTTGGTGGTAATCAGCGGGAAACCCTCTTGCAGGTTGAAACGCAGCTGCCCTCCGAAAACGCTCACCGTACCGGTACCGGTGCGGTCAGTTTTGGGAGTGCCGTTTTGCATAACATGGCCAAGAAAGGCTTCGAAAGGAAAATGCTGGGACATGATGCGAATGTAATTCATGTGCGATAAATCCTGTCAACATTTCTGTCACATCCAACCCAATGCCTTGTCTGTGTTTACAATCAGCCTTGGAACTAAAACAAATAAGCAATTACAACCTTTTACCCAAAAACCTTAAACAGCCTTAAATGCTAGTCCAAAATTGAACACCTAATTGCATTATCTTTGCCAACTGATATGGCAGAAGCAGTTAAATTGCCCAAAATGAGCGATACGATGACCGAAGGTGTCATTGTGAAGTGGAATTACAAAGTTGGTGATACCGTGAAAAGCGGTGATGTACTTGCTGAAGTGGAAACCGACAAAGCCACCATGGATATGGAGGTGTATGCCAAGGGCAGCATCCTGTACCTGGTGGAAGAAGGCAGCGCCATCCCTGTTGATGGTGTGATTGCTGTTGTTGGAAATCCCGGAGATGACTATCAGTCATTCCTCAGCGGAGCACCGGCAGCACCGGCTGTTTCTGCAGCACCTGCCGCCGAAACGGTTTCTGCCCCTGCTCCTCAGCAGACGGCTGCCGCACCGGTTGCAGCACCTATTACCACAACCAGTGCCGACGACCGCCTGAAAGCTTCTCCTTTGGCCAAAAAACTGGCAGAAGAAAAAGGCATTGACCTGCACCAGGTGCAGGGATCAGGAGAAAATGGCCGCATCATCCGCAAGGATATTGAGGAATTTACCCCTGCTGCCGCTTCAGCATCCGCCCCCGCCATATCATACGTTTCCGGAACCGAAAGCTTCGAAGAAGTAGCCGTGAGCCAGATGCGCAAAACCATTGCTGCACGCCTCAGCGAAAGCAAATTCGGAGCACCGCATTTCTATCTGACCATGGAAATAAACATGGACAATGCAGTTGCGGCCCGCGAACAAATGAATGCCATCAGCGATGTGAAAATCAGCATGAACGACCTGGTTATCAAAGCGGTGGCTTCTGCCTTGCGCAAACACCCGAAGGTAAACAGCAGCTGGCTGGGCACCAAAATCCGCTACAATCACCATATCCATATTGGTATAGCCATGGCTGTAGAAGAAGGCTTGCTGGTGCCTGTGGTGCGCTTTGCAGACCAAAAAAGCCTCAGCCACATCAGCACCGAAGTAAAAGATTACGGCAAACGCGCCAAAGAAAAGAAACTTCAACCCCAGGATTGGGCTGGTAATACCTTTACCATCAGCAACCTTGGTATGTTTGGTATTGAAGAATTTACCGCCATCATCAACCCGCCCGATGCCTGCATCATGGCTGTTGGCGCAGTAAAAGATACAGTGGGTGTAGTTAACGGAGAAATCAAGCCTGTTAAAACCATGAAAGTGACCCTTAGCTGCGACCACCGCGTGGTGGATGGCGCCATTGGAGCTTCCTTCCTCAACACCTTCAAGGCATTCCTAGAAGAGCCTGTGAAAATGCTGGTTTAAGGCTGTAGCCTCCCACCGGGGCTTCGCTGACCTTTTATGAAAATTAAATTCAACAACATCCGCGACCTTTCCGATGCCCGCTATGCAGCTGCTGTAATGGCTGAGTGCATTGGTTTTGCTGTCGGCAGCGACAATGACCTACCGGCTTCCACCATTCAGGAAATAATAGGCTGGTGTGCCGGTCCGGATATAATCCTGGAAATTGGGCCTGAAGCAACGGTACAAAAAATAGAAACCCTGCTAAACCTAATACCGGTAAGCGGAATGGAGGTTGAAGAAACCGCATTTTCTACACTAAAAGACCAGTTCGCATCCCAACAGCTAACCTGGATTGTAAAAACATCCAATCCCATAACCGACGCTATTTCCCATGTGCCTGCACTTGTTGTTTCGGAGAATACCTATTGCGCCGTAATCCCCACAACCGAAACAGCTGAAATACTTATGAGCAATGAGCCCTGGGGTATCAGTATCGATTGCTTTGAGTCGGTTTCCACAGGCATAAAAGACTTTTCCGAATGGAACGATTTTTTCGAAGCGTTGGAAATTCTCTAAAGAATTGAATTCAGCGTATTAATTTTGCCTTTATGAAACACCTATTTCTTTTGTTAGGCATAACTTGTCTTTTGTTTACTGCTGCTTGTTCCGGCGATGGTGCATACACCGAAGAAGAAAAAAAAGAACAGGATAGCATGGACAGTGAGCGTCAGGAATCCGATTTCGAAAAACTGGAGCAACAGGATGCAAAACGCCCTGACACTGCAGCAAAAGCCCCTTTACCAGACCCTGTAAAAAACCCACAGGTAGAAGAGCCTAAACTGATTATTTCTACCGAGGAAGGAAAATAAACAGTGAAAGTAGCGGTTGTTGGTGTTACCGGACTGGTAGGTTCCAAAATATTGCAGGTGCTGGAGGAGCGCAATTTCCCGGTTTCGGAACTCATACCCGTTGCCAGCGAAAACAGCGTTGGGAAAGCCATAACCTTTAACAACAAAACCTGGACGGTGGTTTCCATAGCAAATGCCATTGAGGCAGCACCGGATCTGGCCCTCTTCAGTGCCGGTGGAAGCGTTAGCAAAGAATTTGCGCCTCTTTTCGCTGCCAAAGGCACCTATGTGGTAGACAACAGCAGCGCATGGCGCATGGAAAACGATATTCCGCTGCTGGTGCCGGAAGTGAATGCGCATGCGCTAAAACAGGAAAACCATATCATTGCAAACCCAAATTGCAGCACCATCCAAATGGTGGTGGCCCTAAAACCGTTGCATGATCGATATTCCATCAAGCGGATTGTGGCGAGTACGTACCAAAGCGTTACCGGAACCGGCCAAAAAGCAGTAGCACAAATGGATGCAGAACGCAGCGGAACAGTGGTTACACCCGTTTACCCACACCCCATCGACCGCAACATCCTACCCCATATTGATGTATTTCAGGAAAACGGCTACACCAAAGAAGAAATGAAAATGGTGAACGAAACCCGTAAAATCCTGGAGAACCAGGAAATTGGGGTAACAGCCACCACGGTTCGTGTGCCCACAACCGGCGGCCATAGTGAAAGTATCAATGTTGAGTTTGAGCGGGATTTCAACCTGGAAGAGGTAAGAAATATACTAGCCGCAGCACCCGGCGTGGTGGTTCAGGATGATGTGCAGCACAACATCTATCCCATGCCCATTTGGAGCCACGACAAGGATGATGTATTTGTGGGCCGCATACGCCGCGATGAAAGCCAGGCAAACACCCTGAACCTTTGGGTGGTGAGCGACAACCTCAGAAAAGGCGCGGCCACCAATGCCGTGCAGGTTGCCGAACTGCTGCTGGAAAAAGGTTTCATTAAGCATTAATAAAAATCCTTTTTATCGATTTCTCCCAGATTGGCCAATATCTGGTCAATTAAATTACCTTTGTACTGCATTCGGGGTGCTTCCGTAAAGGAACGCTGAGACAATACCCGCAATACCTGATCAGGATAATGCCTGCGCAGGGAAATGTCCCACCTTATCAGGGGTGCTTCGGATGCAGAAAACTATATGCATCCATGAAAAAAACCATCTTTATCACTGTATTTTTCTCATTGACACTGCTGCTGCAAGCCGCTATCAAGCCACTGCCAAACAACCGCAATACTGCATTTGCGGACAGCATTGGCCCACAGGCAGACACCACCACCCCGTCCAAGAGCATTGAAGCCATTATGGTATCGGCAACCCGCGCCGGAAGCGCAGCGCCTATTGCCCAAACCACAGTAGGCAGGGCCGAAATTCAAATACAGAACACCGGAAGGGATTTGCCCGTATTGCTACAGTTTCAACCCGGCATCACCATCACCAGCGACGCAGGAGCAGGAATTGGATATACCGGTATTCGTGTGCGCGGAAGCGATGCCACACGCACCAATGTAACCATAAACGGTGTGCCCATCAACGATGCAGAAAGCCACGGAACATTTTGGGTAAACATGCCCGACATGGCAAGCAGCCTTGCAAGCGTTCAGGTACAGCGTGGCGCGGGAACCAGCACCAACGGAGCAGGAGCATTTGGCGCATCGGTAAACATGCAAACCTACAGTTCAAACAATCCCTACGTCCTGGTGTCCAATTCCGGTGGCAGTTTCAATACCCTAAGACATTCCATTTCCGCAGGAACAGGATTAATCAACCAGCACTGGACCGTGGATGTGAAGCTCTCCGCCATCAACAGCGATGGCTTTGTAGACAGGGCCAACAGCAAACTCCGCTCCTACATGACATCCGTAGGCTACCAACATAAAAACTGGTCAGCAAAATGGCTTTCCTTTGGTGGCAAAGAACAAACCTATCAGGCATGGTGGGGTGTTCCCAAAGAAAAATTATTCGGCAGTTCCAGCGACCTGCTAAACCATTATTACCGCAACCTTGGAGTAACCTATAGAAACCCTGCAGATTCCATCAATTTATTCAATTCAAACCCCCGCAGCTATAATTATTACAACTATGCTTCAGAAGTTGATGATTACACCCAAAACCACCATCACCTATACCTGAACATCAACACCGGCAAAAACAGCCAGCTGTATGCAACCGGTTACTTCACCCACGGTTTCGGATTTTTCGAGCAGTTTAAACCACAGGATAAACTATCCAATTACCTGCTGCCGCCAACTGTTGTTGGCACGGATACCCTTTTCCGGAGTGACATCGTGCGAAGAAGGTGGCTGGACAATACATTGCTTGGCACCAATGTGAACTGGAACTACCACACACAGCGTTTCAACTTTATTCTGGGCGCCGGCCTGAACCAGTACCAGGGCAAACATTTTGGCCGTGTAATATGGGCGAGTGCTGCGCCTTCCGCAAGTCCAAACCACCCTTATTACAATGGAAGAGGCAACAAAACAGACGCCACCATCTTTGCCAAGCTGAACCATGAAGTATCCACCGGTTTGCACGCCTGGATTGATTTGCAATACAGGCAGGTATCCCACCGGGGAACAGGAACAGACAACGACCTCAGGGCCATTGATTTCAATGGGAACTTTGGCTTTTTCAACCCAAAAGCAGGCCTGATGTACCAAATAAATGCAAACAGCTTTTACGGCAGCATGGGCATTGCCCAGCGAGAGCCATCCAGAAGCGATTTCACAGACCACAAATCCGGAGACATACCAAAGCCGGAGAAACTCACAGACTGGGAATTGGGATGGAGCAGACAAACCGAAAAAATGAACCTGTTCGTGAACCTGTACTACATGAAGTACAAAAACCAGTTGGTTTTGACCGGTGAAGTGAACGATGTAGGGTCTGCCCTAAGGCGCAACGCAGAAGCCAGTTTCCGCCGCGGGATTGAGGCAGGATTCGAAATTCGTCCCATAAAGCATGTTACCATTGGCGGCAATATTGCCCTGAGCCAAAATAAAATCAAAAGCATCACCAACGTTATTCCCGACTATTTTACCTACGTGAATAAGGACAGTGTTTTCCGCAACGTTCCGATTGCAATGTCGCCGGCAGTAAACGCCGGAGCATGGCTGGAGTACCAGTTGCCGGGGCAATGGAACATCCGCTACCTGCACAAGTTTGTTAGCCGCCAATATCTGGACAATACCGGCGATCGCTACCGCAGTTTAAATCCTTACCAGTTTGCGGAGCTATGGCTGCAAAAAACATTTATGGTAAACAAAGGAACAACAGTATCCGCGCAGTTGCAGATCCTGAACCTTTTTAACAGCAAGTATTCATCGAACGGATATACATTCATGTACACCTACGGCAGCCGCGATATCACCCAGGAAGTGTTTTTGTATCCACAAGCAACCAGACACATGCTTGGTGGCATTGTCATTAAGTTCTGAACTTAGGCAGTTGCTTTTTTGATGAATAAGTGTTAATTTTACACTTATAACCCTCAACGTACCTTCTCCTATGTACTATTGGGCAGCCAATATTGCGCTTTGTCTTAAAAGACCACCATCCAAATTCTTTTGGTTTTGGATGTTGTTGGGAATGGCATTTCATTCAGCTAAAGGCCAGGTTACATACACCTTGGGCAACGCCGGTTATTACACCTTATTTACCGATGGCACTGCCGGGGCATTTGCCAACGCGGGCACTACCGAATTGGGCATGTATGCCAAATCTACCGGAGCCAAGCAGGTGGTTGCCTGGCGCAAATTTAAAACTGCCGGCGACAACACTGGCAACGACCGCAACCTGCAGCCAGGCGATCTGGTAACCATAACGGTTTCAGCTACGTCGGCGATGGGCTGTATCGGTCTGTCCCTTAATGCATCACCATCGGCTACCAGCAGCTGGGCCAACAGGCATGATAATTCGCGATTATACATACAGGTTGACGATGTCACCTCATCCTGGTATGTCAATCACAATGCAGGAAACAGCACCTTAAATTACAACGTAAGCACCACCCGAAGAGACTACCAGTTCAAAATTCATGTTTTATCGGAAACAAATTGCAATGTAGAATTATGGGTAGATGGGACATTTCATGAAAGGTTGAATAACCTGACCATGAACGGCACTGCAGGCGCCAATATCAGCCATTTTGTCCTCTATCTGGAAGATGACTGGAACGGGTCTGCAAATGCGGATATTTACTGGAAACAAGCGTTTTCGCACCTCTCCACCGGCGGTTCAAACCTGGGCTACTACCTAAGCAGCGGCACCTTCACCCCGGGCAAGGTAACCGACGGACTGATAAGCACATCCAACAGCACCAGCCAGTCAAATGCCGTAAATATTGGCGGCAGCGCAGGCTCTGCGGTAATTCTAAGCCAAAACAACAGCTACACCGGGCTTACCACCATAAATGCAAATGCAACACTTAAAATAAACGCAGCAGGCACTTCGCCCAATGGACCTTTGGGAACAACAGCCGCAGGCACCACTGTAAGTTCAGGCGGCGTGCTGGATTTATACGGAATTACGCCAACCAATAGTGAGGCATTAACATTAAATGGATTAGGCATATCCACAGGAGGCGCTTTAAACAATAGCAGCACATCTTCATCCGGGTGGAGCGGCCCCATAGGCCTTGGCTCAAGCAGCCGAATTAATGCAACCTCCGGCAATATTTTGCTTTCCGGGAATGTAAGCGGCGGAGCCAATGTGCTATTTGTTGGAGGTTCACAAAACACCAGTATTTCAGGCATAATAAGCGGCGCAGGCGCCACAAACAACGGAACCACCACGTCTATTTACAAAGATGGTGCAGGAACCCTAACCCTTGACGCAATAAACAGCTACACCGGCGATACACGCATTGCCGCAGGCAATATTACTGTGGGCAGCAATGGCTCTCTCGGTAGCGGATCAGACATATTTATTTCCAATGGCGCTTCCCTAACGGTGAACGCCAATACCACAATCGGTTCGCTGCAGGAAACTGCCGTTTCAGATGCCGGAACCGCGAGCATCGGGAGCGGTGTAACCCTCACCATCAATGGTGCCAACAAAGGGATAAATTACCAAAGTACCATCTCCGGGCAAGGCAACCTCACCATGAATGGTTCGGGCACCACCAAACTTGCGCTTTTCAATGCACAAACATACACAGGCACCACCACTGTAGCCGGGGGAACCGTGGGCACGAGCGGAACCATGGGAAGTTTAAATTATGATATTTCCGGTGGTGAAATTGAATTCTACAATGACAACCTGATCGATGATAATGCCGATTTTTCAGTATCGGGCACAGGCATGCTGGATTTTCAGGGCAGTGATGTGGTAGATAATATTATTATGACCGGTGGAACGCTCGTGGTGGCTGCAGGAAAAACCCTAACGATTAATGGAAAGTTAAGCATTAATTCATCCGTCAATTTTTCTGTCAGCGGCAGCATAGCCTTTGGCAGTAATGGCACCCTGGAGATTACGTCGGGCATGAACACAGCCGATGTATTCTGGCCCATCACCAACGGACCAAAAAACCTGATTATCAATTGCAGCAGCAGCACAGCCACGGTTAAGTTGCACGCCAACCGCACCCTCAACGGCAACATCACCCTAACGTCAGGCATTTTTGATTTATTCAACAAGTCATTTACTTACGGCGGCAGCTCTATTTCCCGCAGTTTGGGCACCATAGACGCAACCACTGCTACCGTTGAATTTACCAATACATCCTATTTAACCATACCGGCAAATCTTTTTGTAAATGCCGACATTAGCACCCTGACCATGAACGGTAGCGGGGGCATATGTATCTATTCCAATTTATTTGTGATGATTTACTGACCCTTACCAATGGCATCATCACCATTGGCAACTTCACCCTGGAGCACGATCAGCTTTCCAATGTATCTGGCGGCTCTGCCAGTTCCTATGTAAGAACCAATGGCACCGGGGTTTACAAGTCAAGCATAAGCAACGGATCCAATTTCACCTTCCATATTGGCCGCTCTTCTTACAACCAATTGTATGTTAAAAACAACAATGGAACCGGGGTGGATGTGTTCACGGTGAAAGTTTTGGATTCCGCATGGCGCGGTGGATTAACGGGTACATTGTTCAACAAGGATTTGGTTTTCCGCACCTGGGATATCACCAAAAGCAACCCCAACATTGGTGGTGGCGTAGACATGAAATTCATGTATCGATCTTCAGAAATCATTGGCACCTTGAGCCCACCCACACTCAATCATTATAATACATCGCTGAGCGCTTGGGAAATTGCTGCAGGAACAGGCAGTGTTAGCGGTACATCCCCCTATATTTACACCCAAACAGGGTATTCCGGCAGCTTCTCCCCTTTTGTAATTGGGGGTGATGCTGTGGTTCCTTTGCCTTTAACCTGGCTAACCTTTCAGTGCAAATCCCAAAACAACGGAAATGTAATGCTAAATTGGCGTACCGCCATGGAAAGCAATACCGATCGGTTTTTGATAGAACGCAGCATTGGTGAAGAAGAATTTACCCCCATTGGCGAATTACCCGCAGCTGGGTTCAGTGCAACGACAAGTCAATATTATTTCGAAGACACTTTGGCTGTAGCTGGCAATGCCTACTACCGGATTAAGCAAATAGACAGGGATGGCAAATTCAGTTACAGTGAGGTTTGCAAGGCCGAAAACACCTTTAGACCGGCTCCAGGCATCTATCCCAACCCCTGCATGGATTTCCTGCAGATAACCGGAGTGAAAAATCTGAAAAACACCGAATACAAGATTTTTAATGCAACAGGCATGTTGATGGACATAGGCAAACCGGATAACACCCAAAAACTGAGTGTAGCACATTTACCAGAAGGGATATATATCCTAAAAATTATTTCCGCTGGGCAGAAGTTTAACCTGCGGTTCGCCAAAACCAGATAAACAGCCCAAAACCATGTCCCTGATTATTTTCAGGCAGTTGATTGTTACCACAAAACAACCAGATGAGTATTTTTCTTTAAATTTTTATACAAAAAAATTTGGAATTGTGATTTTTAGTGTGTTATGTTTACACTAAGTAACTTTGAAATTAGCTTATAGACATCCAAAATTAAAAAACTGCTTATGATAGCAACTCATACTCTAAACACCAAATTCTCAATTTTAAAAAAGTCAATAACAGCGGCGTTATTCTTATTTTTATCATGCACAGTAACTGTTTATTGCCAAGTAACAGTTGACTGGAGGGATGTGGCAGCAAACAACAACTGGGAAAATGGCAGCAATACCTGTAATCAAATTGGAACTGCAAATTCACAGTGGTGGTATAGCGGTTGGGGGCCCAACAATTCAAGAAATAGGCCTGATTGTTATGGTAATCATATCATAAATTTCAATAATAATCATGAATTAAATATGTCTTTAGGTTCCTTAACCTTTAATGCCCATAAATTAGTTTTCGCAAGCGGAAATAGCAGTTCAAGGACAATAGCAACAGGAACAATTAACTTTTATGATCACTCAGGAACTTGGCCGTTAATACAAAATAACTCGGGAACAACCCATACCATAAATGCTTCTATTGTCGGAAGTTCAACTCATAATATCGAGTTATCAGCATCATCCAACTCTATAATATTTGGTGGAACCATCAACAATAACGGAAGAACCATTCAGATTTACGGCAACAATAGCAGTGTTGATGCAACGAACCGTTATATTAGGCTAACTGGAGTAGTATCCGGCAGCGGCATATTAAATGTATCCCGATTTGGGGTAACAAAACTTAATGGAACACATAGTTACACCGGTGAAACCCAAATTGACAATGGGGAACTTTGGATTGAGAGCAATGGCAGTATTGCATCAGGAAGTGGAATTTACCTCGGTAATGGCAGCCAACTTGCCAATGTTGCAAAACTTTGGCTATCTAACAGTTCGGGGAGTACCAATTTTTCCAATAACATAACCATCAACGATGGTAATACTACAACCAGATATTTAGGAGGTCTAAACACATCCGGCACCCACACATTTTCGGGAAATATTATTAACAATAGTACAGGAGGCCTTTATCTAAGTGCAGAAAACAGTAATGGATCCACAACATTCTCAGGTGTAATTTCAGGGGCTTATCCTGTAATAATATCAGGGAATGGTACTGTAATTCTTTCCGGCACAGCAGACAATTCCTACATCGGCACAACCACCGTTAATTCCGGCTTGCTTGTTCTAAACAAAACTGCAGGCAAAAAAGCCGTTGGCAACAACCTTACCATTTCTGATGGGAAAACGGTCAGAACTGACGCTGCCAATCAGCTGGGAATAGGAACCCCTGCTCTGGTTACCTTACAAGGATCGGGTACTTTTAATTGCAACGGATTTAACCAAATAATTGCCCTGGCCAGCAGCAGCAGCGACGCCTTAGTTTCTCTGGGAAATGCTGTAGTGACTTTAGACAACACCATGACCGATACCTATGCCGGTAAAATCAGCGGTACCGGAGGGGTTACCAAATCCAATGCTGGCACCTTGATACTAACAGGAGCGAATGATTATACAGGCAGTACCAGCGTATCTGCCGGCACCCTTCAGCTAAACCGCAGCGGAGGCAATACCTTGCCCGCAACCAATAACGTTACCGTAAATGGAGGTACACTTAAAGTCAGTACAAACCAAACCTTAAATAACCTATCCGTTACATCAGGCACCCTTGTTATTGATGCGGGTGTCACATTAACCATTAATGGCACATACACGGGTGGAGGCACCATCACCAATAATGGTTCTATTGTTTTGAATACAACCAGTTTTCCGGGCAGCAGCAGCACCATCAGCAGCATGAATAACCTCACCATTAACAGAAGCCTGGGTGTTACGCTGGATAAAGACTTAACCTTAACAGGCACATTAACCCTTACCTCAGGCACAATGGATATCGGAAACAATACGTTAACGATTAACTCCAACAGTATTTCCAGAACCTCTGGTGATATTGATGCCGACAACGGGACCCTCGTTTTCACCAACAGTTCAATCCTTACCGTACCTGCATCCACCATCAAAAGCGGCACCATTAAAAACCTGACCATCAACGGAGCCGGCATTATCCTTTCAAATGGCACCACCGTTTCCGGTGCACTAAGCCTAAGCAGCGGTACACTGGATTTGGGCAACACCACCCTTACCTACTCTGGAAGCAATATTACCCGCAGCAGTGGCGATATAGATGCCGATGCCGGTAACCTGGAATTCGCCAATGCAAGCGCCATTACATTGCCTGCATCCGTCATTAAAACAGGCACCATAGCCAACCTTACCATGAATGGAGCAGGCGGAGTAAGCCTTGGCCAGAACATCACCATCTCAACCAGCGTTGCACTCTCCTCCGGTATTTTATCTTTAGGCAATTACAACTTAACCATGAATGGCACTTTTTCCGGATCTCCGGGCAGCACATGCTACATCAAAACAGATGGTTCAGGTTCTGTTACCAAAAACAGCATGGCTGTAAGTTCCACGCCTTTTACCTTTCCTGTAGGAAACAGTGCATTCAATAAACTTACTATTACCAATCAAACCTCAGCTGCCGATAACTTTGGTGTGCGCGTTATTGACGAAGTTTACGACAATGGAACAGGAGCCTCGGGAGCAACAATACTCAGCACAAAACCAAGGGTTAAACGAACCTGGCAAATCACCAAAGGCACAGGCTCAAGCAACTCATCCAACGGGGTAGATATCGGGTTTTACTGGGAAAGCAGCCACGAATCAAGCCCTGCACCCGTTAGCTATACCGTATTTCACCACAATGGCACCAAATGGCAAGAAATCACAACACCTTCAGCTGCAGGTACCAATTTCACCGTAATCTCTGGTTACAAAGGCAGCTTTTCCCCATTTGCTGTTGGCGACAATGTTACCCCATTGCCGGTAACCTGGCTATACAACCGTTGCGAAACCACAAAAAGCGGTACTGGTATTGAATGGGGTACGGCAGAAGAAAAGGATGTAAAAACATTTACCATCGAAAAATCCAGCAGTGGCCAATCGTTTGTTCCCATCGGCTCAATAGCGGGCAGTGGCAACAGCCACACCCCCAGGCATTATCGTTTTGAAGACAAAAACCCCAATCCCGAAGGGGCTTATTACAGAATCAAACAAACGGATCAAACGGGTGAAGAATCTTACAGTAAAACCTGTTTTGCAAACAGTATAAAAAATGCTCCATCTGCCATTATTTCTACCACAGACAATGAAGTGCTCATAACCACAGGCAATGCCGACAGTGAAACCAGCCGTTATGTTGTTTACAACACAGCAGGGAAAATAATGCTAAAAGGACAATTTACGGGCAGCCAGGCACGAATACCCATAGGCCATTTAATGGTTGGATTCTATGAAATCACCATTCAGTCTGCCAGTGGGAATCATGCACAAAAGATGCTCATCAACCCTAAATAAGGTTGTGCAGGCTTGGGGCTAAAATCTAGCGCTGGCGCACAATTTCGTAGAGGGACACGCCGGCAGCGACTGAAACGTTGAGCGAACCCACACCGCCGGAAACCATCGGTATTTTAAAGAGCGTATCGCACAGTTTTCGGGTATCGGTGCCAAGACCTTTTTCTTCATCGCCCATAATCAGTGCTATGGGTCCGGTAAAGTCCGAGGCAAAAAGACTGTCATCCGCCTTTTCTGTAGCGCCCACCAGTTTCAGGCCGCTGTTTTTAAGCAATTTCAGACCATGATACAAACTGGGCACCCTGCATACAGGAATGCTAAACAAAGCACCGGCAGAGGTTTTTACCGCATCTGCATTGATGGCGGCGCCTCCCTTTTCAGGGACCACAATACCGTGAACCCCCACGCATGAGGCGGTTCTGGCAATGGCTCCAAAATTTCGCACATCGGTAACCCCGTCTAGCACCAAAATAAATGGATCTTGGCCTTTCTCATAGGCAGCAGCTACCACTTCCTCAATACCGGCAAAGGGAATGGCCGAAAGCGCAACCACAATTCCCTGGTGGTTTCCATTAACCATTCGGTTGAGGCGCTCAACCGGCACTTGCTTCCACAGGATTTTCCTGTCGCGCAACATGCCCAAAATCTCCCGCAATGTTGGTCCCACCGTTCCCTCCTGCACCCATACTTTGTCTATGGTTTGCCCCGAATTCAAGGCTTCTTCCACCGGGTGGATACCGTATATAAAATTTCCTTTTTTCATCAGT
>CANKVN010000013.1 GCA_947487055.1 Flavobacteriales bacterium | reverse complement strand
GGTGCTGTAGAACAGTTCTTTGCTGCCAAGGCTATCGCGCAGGCTCCATCTGTAGGTGGGGATACCTTTAAAACCCGCAGGAACACTGCCTTCCCAGGCAAAGCGTCCACATTTTAGTATGGTGTATTTGCGGGTGCTGTAGGCGCGGGGGTTTACCCTTACCTTGAAACCACGAACAGCTTGGGATGGTTTTGGGCAATGGTCATCGGTGGCGGTAACAGTGAAGGAATAGGCAACATCACTGGCTTGGCCTACCTTGGTTTGCCAACAGAACTCTGCTGTTTTTTCACGGTCTTTCGGGTTCAGTATGGTGAAGGTACCTCCGGGAATACCGCGGTTCCACTTCAGCTGAACCGTATCCGGAATGGTTTGATTCGGGGTAAACGTTTCGTCCTTACCATCTATTTTGAAACAAATTTTGTCGCCTTCGCAGACCTTATTGGTTGTGGGTCCCTCAATTGTGGGGGATTTGTTATAACCACAATCGTCCTTAACCACAATTTGCATATCACGGCGGGTTTTACCTACCCAAACCCATTTACCGGTAGTATCCTTGCGCCATTCTATCACTTCCAACACAAGCACTGCTACCTCATCACATTTGGTTGGTGTAAAAACAAAGTCCCCGTTACCGGTATCCAGAAAAAATCCACGGGGTGGCTTGGTGCTCGTGTTGGGAACACAATCCACTTTGCCGGGTGGGATACAATAGGGAGTTACAGGATATTTGAAAGAAAACGGGCTTTTATAAGGAACTGAAGTGCTGGGAACTCCGGCAAGCGCAGGTGCCATTTTGTAGGATAATGAATCATAATCCACACTATCCAGAGCTCCATTGTTGAAATAATAGGTTTGGTTACAACAGGCATATGCCACCGGCACATTCGTAAATATTGGTGTAGTATTACACTTGTTTTTACTTTTATTCAGGTTGCAAATATTGATTGTGGCGGTGGTCCAAAAATCAGCCCAGGTAGCACCAGTGGTAATGGCTGCGTTTCGGCAGCACTGGTTATAGGCAAAGGTAAGTTCGCAATAAGTAGAGCCCAGCCCGGATGTAGAAAACGGGGCTTTGCTAATATCGATGGTGGTTTCGTAGGTATGTTCTTCAACACCATCGCCTGTGTAGCTGGTATTTTGGGGACTACAAGGACTACTCGCCGTGGAGCATCTTGGTGTGATATCACGAATACCAATGCGGGTTAACGAAAGCGATGTTCTGCCGGTGCCCTGTCCGCCATTATTTCCGGCATACCAACTCAACAAACTCCAGCTTGGCGGTGCTGAGGCTCCGCGACAATCCCGATAAAATTTGATTATCAGTTTGTATTTGCCATTGCCCAGACACTGATAACCCATATCAGCACCCATAACGTGGTCGGCCTTGAGTGCATTATCGGAGAACAGGGACAAAACGCTCAAAGAAAGCACTGCCAAAAGTTGGTAAAATTGCCTCATTACAACAAAAATAATAAAAAAACCTAATAATAATCGATAAAAAATACTTAATGATAGAAGTAAATTCCTATTTAAAAGTATTTCAATACATTATGAAATAATTAGCTAATAAAATAAGCCTTTAATTCCTGCGCAAATTGCTTTTTCATGGCCATATCCTGCATGATTTTGGGGATTGAAGGTGCCTGAAAAACTACTTTATTTTCAACTTCACGAATATGAAACCCATTGGGCAATTCGGCATTGTCTAATGGCTGGTCTGAAAACACAATTATCTTTTTAACATTATCCGACAATTCGGACCATTTAAAATCCGGATTTTGACGGGTATCCACAATCTGTGCGTCTGCCATGGTAGGTACCTTACCTTCCAGAAGGGCAACGGAAAGCATTTTACCCAACAACCCGGTAATATCGGTTGTACCGGCATCTATGGTTAACTGTTCATCCAGCAAAAAAACAATTTTACGATACTGTACCTGGGGAGCAGGCTCCTTGGGCAAAACAACCTCATCAGCAACAGTCGCGGAGTCTGCATGCACTTCATTCGGCATTAAAAAGAGCTTATCGGGGTATATCATGCCCAATTCTTGTGGATTTTCCACAACCATGCCGGATATATTAGGTTGATTATCCATTTGAATTACTTTTGCGTTTGAAATGTCCCACAATATTACAACGCAACTCTCAGCGAATAGTAGAATTCAAGAAGTAGATTTCAACAACATTGGCTTCGGAAAGATATTCTCTGACCACATGTTTTTGGCAGACTGGGATGGTCAAACCTGGACCAATCCACGCATTATACCCTACGGAAATTTATCATTAAGCCCAGCCACAAGTGCAATCCATTATGGGCAATCTATATTTGAAGGAATGAAAGCCTTCAGGCATGAGGAAAAGGTATTGCTTTTCAGGCCTAGGGACAACTGGAGGCGTCTTAACCAGTCGGCCGACCGGATGGTGATGCCCGAAATTCCGGAATCGTTGTTCATGGAAGGGCTTTTGGCATTATTGAACATAGACCGCAACTGGGTTCCCGGTTCTGATGGAAGCGCATTGTATATCAGGCCATTTATGTTCGCAACGGATGATTTCATTGGTGTAAAACCTTCTGAGAAATATTGTTTTGCTATTTTCACCTGCCCGGTAGGCCCCTACTATTCCAAGCCATTGCGGATAAAGGTGGAGGAAAAATACAGCAGAGCAGCGCCGGGCGGTGTTGGATTTACCAAATGTGCAGGCAACTACGGCGGGGCCATGTATCCAACCAAACTTGCACAGGCCGAAGGTTTTGACCAAGTGCTTTGGACCGACCCAATCACCCATACCCTAGTAGAAGAAACCGGCACCACCAACTTTTTTGCTGTTACCGAAAATGGAATCATCACCCCTGAGCTGCACGACACCATGCTTGCGGGAATTACCCGGGACAGTGTTATCCAGTTGTTGAAACACTCCCGTTATACCGTATCAGAGAAACCGCTTTCGGTATCTGAGTTAAAGCAGCAAGCCACTGACGGCACATTGAAGGAATTGTTTATTACAGGAACTGCCGCTACGCTTATAAACATTGAAGGTTTCTCGCATCAGGGCAACTACTTTGATGTGATGAAGAGCGGCAATCAGGATGTTTCCAACATGCTTCGGGAAAAGATGAACGGCCTAAGGCACGGTTTATTGCCGGATCAGTTTGGGTGGATTGAAGTCCTATAAAAACGTTAAGGCTTTAGCACCACACCCAATCCAAAACCCAACCCCCAGCGGTTGTAAGGCTGCCAGTTTTTTCCTGAAATGGACTGAAATTGAATCATGGGCTCTGCAACCACTGCTGTTTTGGGCGATATCTGGTAATAAAATCCTGCTCCAAAACGCGCATCCAGGCTGAGAGCATGCTTTTTTATCAGGTCCATGGATTGTACGGCATCCCTGTTAAAATTCTTTCCGGTGCTAACGGTAACAATTCCGGGCATGGCGGTGGCAGAAATCCGAATCAGGTTGCGGCCGTATCCCAATTGGTATCTAATACCCAAAGGAAGCGATAACTTGTTCAATCGGTAGGTTATGTTAGCACCTAGGGTTTGTCGCACCATTTGGCTGGTTGTATCATAAACCGTAACAGTACGTTTTGGCTTACTTGGCCAGCGAATTACCAATACATGGGTATCAATTGTAATTTGCTCTTTCCAGTTGGAAATCAAGGCTTTGCCTACACCTACACTTTCCAGATAACCCAAACCTGTACCGATGGTGAGCCCGCGGCCCATATCGAAAAGCATCATGGCCTGGTACTGCGAAAAGCGGTGGTTGCCGGCAACGGTAATATCCTTACTCTCACGGAAATATTTATATCCGTTTCCGGCTGTTGCTGCATTCAGTTCAAACATGGGCCTGAATGGGGTTTTCCTGGGTGGATTGTAGGGTAAAAAATCTGGAATCACCTCTCCGGTGGTGGGTTCGATAATAAATTCACTTTCATGAAAAATACCCCTGCCTTTCAGCCAATTCATCCAAGAAATATCTGAAACCGTGGCATCCGGGATTGTATTGTCTTCCAGCAATACAGGAAGCTCATTGGAGGCAATTATGCCAGAATTATCAAGGCTGCCTGAATTAACGAATGATGCAGCAGGGTTTATTTGAAGTCCGGTTGCATTTTGTGTGTAGGTATTCTCACCGGATGCTATTGAGATGCCGCCGGAAGTTAATGGTGAGGCAGATGTTGACGATTCAATTTCACGGGATTCATCAATGGATGATTTGTTTATGGAAGGCTTGCCGGTTTTCGCATATTCTTGTGCGGGCTGCACTTTGGTCGAAGCTGCTTTTTGCTGCCAGCCCATGGCAGCAGCGGTCATGCTCACCAGCAAAACCAGCACACTGCTTAATGAAAACCAGAAAAAGCCACGCTTTTTTTTCTTGCGTCTTTCCATCACGGCATCGAAACTCATTGCAGGGCTGAGTGGAAGCTCGTGTTGGTATAATTTATCTTTAAAGTATTGATCCGGATTGATCATAATTGTATAACTCCTTTCTTTTCTATCATTTCTTGCAACGCTTTTCTGGCCTTGGCCAATTGGCTTCTGCTTGTACCTTCATCAATCCCCATAACCTCCGCAATCTCTTTGTGTGAATATCCTTCAACTGCAAAAAGGTTAAATACCGTTCTGTATCCCACGGGCAGTGATTCAAGCATTTTCATCAATTCTTTGGCATCCATGGAATCGAATCCTTTGTCTACGTATCCAATTTGAATGGCCTCGTTATCTATCGATTCTGTGTATTTGCGGGACCGTATTTTATTGATGCTTGTATTCACCACAATCCTCCGCATCCATGTTTCCAAACTGCTTTGGTTGCGAAAGCTGCTGATATGATCGAATATTTTAACAAACGACTCCATGACTACATCCTCGGCATCTTCCCTGTTTTGACAATAGCGGATGCTCACCGACAACAACTTTGATGCATAGAGGGTCCACAGCCTCTCCTGGCATTCCCGGACTTCCCGTATACATCCATCGACCAACTGTTGTTCCGTCATAACACAAAAAGGGCATTGAGCGCATTACCTTTCAGACTTGTTTGACAAATCCAGCTTTTCATTCGTTGCCCGAAACTTCAAAAGTATTTAAAAATACAACAAAAAAACCACATTTCATAGCAAAGAAAGATATTACAATGGTCATAATAAGGCCCCAATAAAATTGTATTACGCAAGGTGGTGATTTACCTTTGCCAAAGAACTATGTCGGTTGCCAAACGAATCTGTATTGTTGCAATGGTTTTAATATACCAACAGCGAACTGCTGCGCAGTATTTCCCTATGGCAAACCATCCAAGCGAAAAGCGATGGGCAGACAGTATCGTTAAAAAGCTTTCGCTGCGGCAACAAATTGGCCAAATGATGATGGTGGCGGCCTGGAGCAACAAGGGCGCGGACCATGTTAATGATGTAGAAAAACTGATTCTTCAATACGGAATTGGGGGATTGTGTTTTTTCCAGGGCCATCCCCTCAAGCAGGCTTATCAAACCAATTATTACCAGCAAATTTCAGACATTCCGCTGTTGGTTTCCATCGATGGTGAATGGGGTCTGGCCATGCGGCACAAAATGCTGGATAAATTTCCGTTTCAGATGACGCTAGGGGCAACCGGTGATGAACAACTGGTGCACGAAACCGGCAGGCGAATGGGTTTGCAATGCAAGCGCATGGGCATTCACATCAATTTTTCACCAGTAGCCGACATCAACACCAATGCATCCAATCCTATCATAGGATTCAGAAGTTTTGGAGAATCACCGGAATTGGTAAGCAGGTATGCAACCCTGATGAGCAATGGCATGCAGGAATCTGGAATCATAGCCTGTGCCAAGCATTTTCCAGGACATGGCGATAGTGAAAGCGATAGCCACACCTCATTACCAACCATTTCTGCAGATTTACCCAGGCTAAACGAAATTGAACTTAAGCCGTTCAAACAACTCATTACTGCCGGGGTTGGTAGTATTATGATAGGACATCTGGCAGTTCCCGCACTGGACACAGCCCGCAATACTCCGGCCAGCCTTTCCAAACCCATTGTAACAGATTTGCTGAAGCGAACACTTAACTATCAGGGCCTTATCATTACCGACGCACTAAACATGAAAGGCGTTTCGGCGATTTATGGACCGGGTTATGCTGAAGCCAAAGCGGCATTGGCGGGAAATGATATTTTGCTTTTTCCAGAAAATGTTCCCAAGGCCATCGATTTGATTGAAGCCATGGTTAAATCAGGCGAAATAGACAGCGCTGAACTGAGTATGCGTGTGCACAAAATCCTCTATTTTAAAGCCCTTTCCGGACTTGCACGGTACCAGCCGATTGTGACGGCAAATTTGATGCAGGATTTGAACAATACGCTTACCTCTGCGGAAGAAGCGATTACGGTTAGCCAGGACAAATATTCATGGCTGCCACTCACCCCAAACACCAAGGTAAAAACAGCCTGGCTGGCCATTGGCAAGAACAGCACATATCCATTTGAAGCGGCCCTATCCAAGCACCACCGAATAACCCCGTATTACTTGCACAGGGATAGTTCTAACACCTTCCTCAACCGCATTCTGGATTCTGCAATGTGCAGGCACGAGCGGATTATCATCAGCATCCATGACCAACCGCTGTGGGGTAAAAACCGCAATGAACTCCCGGAGCCGGTTTTGCAACTCATTAAAACAGCGTCGCTTTCCAACCAAACGATGATTGTTGTGTTTGGCAGCCCCTATTTGCTTGCTAAAATTGATTTTGTGCCTTGCAGTATTGTGGCCTACGAAGATGGTAAGGATTACCAGGAGCGAGCAGCCAACATGATTTTCGGACGAACACCGGCTAGTGGACATTTGCCCGTTGGAATAAACAACGGCATGGCTGCAGGATTTGGCATTCAAACAGCAGCAAACATTCCGAATTACAAAGCTGTTTCCCCACTAAAATTAGGATTTAGCCAAAACTTCAGTCCATCCCTCGATAGTTTGCTATCCCATTATGTTTCACAAAAAGCAATGCCCGGTGGGCAACTGATGGTGATGAAAGATGGCCAAATAGCCTATTTGCGGGCATACGGTCGTTTCGAATATGATTCCTCAAAAACGGTGCAACTGACAGACCTTTACGATATTGCTTCCATCACCAAGGCTGCGGCAACCACACTTTGTGTGATGAAGCTTTACGAAACCAAACAAATAAAGTTGGATGCGCATTTGCACACCTATTTGCCTGAATTGAATAAAACCAATAAAGCCAAATTAACCATCCGGCAGCTATTGACCCACAGCAGTGGCCTTCAGCCATTCATCCCTTTTTATAAAAATGCCGTGAACGTGCAGGGCTTATTTGCCCCAAAACAGGACACAACCCACCAGGTTCAGGTTGCTGCTGATTTATGGATGCGCGGCAGTTACCGTGATACTATCTGGCAACAGATAATGCAATCCGAGCTGAAGAAAAAAGGCGAATTTGTATACAGCGATCTTGGATTTATTTTGCTGGGTAAAATTGTAGAACGCCTGTCCGGAATGCGGGTAGACCAATATGCCCAAACATATTTTTATGAGCCGATGCGTCTTAAGCGAACCCTGTTCAACCCAAGCCGTAAATTCTACAACAACGAAATAGCACCAAGTGCATACGACGGCTATTTCAGGCATCAAAAAATTCAAGGATTTGTTCATGATCCTGCAGCGGCCATGCTGGGCGGTGTGGCCGGCCATGCCGGATTATTTTCCAACGCGCATGAACTTGGAAAAATCATGCAAATGCTCAACAATGGCGGAACATTGGATGGAAAACAATATTTCAAGCAGGAGACAGTTGCCTTGTTTGTAACAGCCCAAAAAGGCACACACCGCGGTCTTGGTTTCGACAAGCCCAATGGGCTCACACAGGGAAAGGCCAATGTTTCGGAGGTGGTCCCTCCCCTGCTATTCGGGCATTCAGGATTCACGGGCAACTGGGCATGGGCTGATCCCAAAAACGACCTTATTTTCATATTCCTAAGCAACCGAACTTATCCTGATGAGGCCAACAAGAAATTGATTCAGGAAAATGTCCGGACCAAGGCAATTGAAATCGTTTATAAGGCGCTTAGGCCTTGATAAATTCACTTGGGGTAATGCCTCCAAGGTTTCCGCTGCTCATCAACAGCAGGATATTTTTCCTTCCATGATCCCATGCTTTTTGTACGGCCTCCTTTAGCAGTTCTGCTTCTTTAAATTCTTCGCAGTCGCCTATCGCAGTTGCAATTGCGCCAGGCGCAGGCAAAGGCATTTTTTTCAGCGCAAACACATGCGGATCATACAGAACGAGGGCTTTATCCGCAGGAGACAGCGTACCCGCATATCCGGGCAAAAAATCGGGTTGCAGGCTGCTGTAGGTATGAAGTTCAAATACCGCAATCAGGTTATCGTTGGGAAATTGTTCCCTAACCGCTTGCACGGTTGCCTTCACTTTGCTCGGGGCATGCGCGAAATCTCGAAACACTACCAAATCCTTCGTATTGATGATTCTTTCCAAGCGTTTTGCAGTGCCCTGAAAAGATTGCATCGCAGACCAGAATGCATCTTGATTAATCCCCAAATCCTTTGCCAGCAAGGCTACTCCGGCAGCATTTTGTAAATTATGTCTTCCGAAAATATGCAAGTTGTAGGTTTTCCCGTCAACTTCAACGTCGGTCCCATTTTCTGTAGGTGTCCAATTAGGCTCCTTATATGATTGCCCAATACTTTTGGATTGTTGCGCCAGCCCTTGAAGCACATCGTCTCCGGCATACCAAAAC
The DNA here is from genome assembly GCA_947487055.1 of Flavobacteriales bacterium. Lineage (GTDB taxonomy): Bacteria > Bacteroidota > Bacteroidia > NS11-12g > UBA955 > RGEC01. The sequence goes on along the minus strand of CANKVN010000013.1, from coordinate 28,651 downwards.
CACTTTGCATCAGGCTCCAGGGTATCCAGAAAGATTTCAAACTGCTTCACGTAATTATCAAACGTAGGAAACACATTGATGTGATCCCAGGAAACGCCTGTAATCATGGCTAGATGGGGCTTGTATACATGAAATTTGGGGACAGGGTGCAGCGCAGAAGTCAAATATTCATCGCCTTCAATCACGATTAAAGGCGCACCGGACAGCTTAACCATGCGGTCAAAACCAGCCAACTGGGAACCCACCAGATAGTCAAATTCCAGGCCACAGTTTTTCAATACGTGCATCAATATTGCTGTTGAAGTTGTTTTTCCGTGGCTCCCTCCAATTACAATACGCTGCTTATGTTTAGCATGCTCATAAACAAATTCCGGAAATGAATAAATGGGAATACCCAAGGTCTGCGCCCGGATAAGTTCCGGATTGTCTGAACGAGCATGCATTCCCAGAATTACGGCATCCAAACCGGCATGAATTTTTTCGGGGAACCAGCCCAAGGCGCCCGGCAACAACCCAGCATTAGCCAGGCGGGTTTTGGCCGGATCGAAAATCTCATCGTCGCTTCCGGTAACCTCATGGCCATGGGCCTGTAACTCCAATGCCATATTGTGCATCACTGCCCCGCCTATGGCAATGACATGATAGTGTTTTTTTTCTGCTTCCATGCTCTATAAGCACACCAAAACTACGTTTGGGAGCAGCAAATGCCACCCCATTAGTTATTCACAACCGTGGAAGGCGGCAAAAAGAAATTGGATAAGGTTTCTTCACCACACAAGCTGATTAACGCATTCATTCAATATTCATCCATCCTTAATAATGAATAAATCAGCATAACAAATCACTTCATTAACAGCAAAATAGAAAACAAGCCATAAAGCTGTAGGATATTAACATTCAATCTAAAATAATGGAATTGGGTTGAACAGGTTATTGGATCAACAATACCCAATTTCCTTGATTCAAAACCATGGTTAAATATGGGGCGTTGGATGGTATATGTTATCCCCTTGAAATTTTGCTTTTGAAGAAAAATGAGGCCAAATATCAAACAAAAAATACATAACAAATTGCTTACTTTTGCAACTCTTTTCAAGGACACCTATGAAAGTTCTGGTTTGCATGAGCGTAGTGCCTGACACTACCACAAAAATTACGTTTAACAACAACAATACGGAGTTCAACACGGCAGGGGTTCAATTTATCATGAATCCTTACGATGAACTGGCATTAACCAAAGCTTTGGATATAGCCGACCCTGTTGGAGGAACTGTAACCATTTTACACGTTGGTCTTGCCGACGCTGAACCTGCCATCAGGAAAGCGTTGAGTATGGGTGCTACCGATGCTGTCCGAATCAATGCGGCAGCTACAGATGCACAATTTGTTGCAGAACAGGTAGCTTCATATGCAAAGGATAAAGGATTTGATTTTATCCTAACTGGTCGTGAAAGCATTGACTACAATGGCGGTGCTGTTTGCGGATTGCTGGGTGCGATGCTGGACATCCCAAGTATCAATGTGATTACCCAACTGGAAGTTTCCGGAAACACAGCAACCATAGAGAGGGACATTGACGGAGGCCGCGAAACGGTATCTTCTTCATTGCCTTTCGTAGCCAGTGCTCAAAAAGATTTGTGCGAACCCAGAATCCCCAATATGCGCGGAATTATGGCAGCAAGGACCAAACCTTTGGCCGTGGTGGAACCAATCTCCGTGACCAACCATTCCAGCTATCAGCGATTTGAACTTCCACAGCCCAAGCAGGGAGTGAGAATGATCAGTGCAGATGCGCCCGAAGAACTCATAAATTTGTTAAGAAACGAAGCCAAAGTAATCAATTAAGCAACACCATGTCAGTTATAGTTTTTGCAGAAACCAGCGACAACCAGTATAAAAAATCCTCGTTAGAGGCCGTTTCCTATGGAAAAGAAGTAGCAACCAAACTTGGCAGCAAGGTTGTTGCTGTAAGTATTGGAAATGCAGGCAATCCGGAATCTTTGGGCAACTATGGCGCAGATGAGGTTGTAACCCTTCACGATGCTGCTTTTGCTCAATTCAGCCCGGAAGCATATGCCGCTGCATTTGCGTCGGTTTGTAAAGCACATTCAGGTTCGGTAATCATCATTTCCAACACCTACAGTGGCAAGAGCATAGCAGGCCGCGTAGCCGTTTTGCTTGGAGCAGGCATGGCGAGCAACGTGGTAGATTATCCGGAAATCGGAGATCAGTTCTTGGTTAAAAGGGGTGTATTTAGTGGAAAAGCCTTTGCTTATGTTGGATTGAATGCGCCCGTAAAGCTATTGGCCATCACACCAAACTCCGTAGAGATTAAGCAACATGCAGGAACAGCTGCCGTAAGCGCATTTGCAGCAGACGGAATTGCAGCATCCAAAACGACCATTAAAGAAACAAACCGCATCACTGGAAAAATTCCATTGACAGAGGCTGAAATCGTTGTTTCTGCCGGACGCGGCATGAAAGGCCCTGAAAATTGGGTTATGATAGAAGATTTGGCCAATGCCATTGGTGCTGCTACCGCTTGTTCTAAACCGGTGAGCGATATGCACTGGAGGCCACACAGCGAGCACGTAGGACAAACAGGCATTACCATTAAACCAAACTTATACATTGCCATTGGCATTAGCGGAGCAATCCAGCATTTGGCTGGCGTAAGCAGCAGCAAGGTCATTGTGGTAATCAATAAAGACCCTGAAGCACCATTTTTCAAAGCCGCAGATTATGGCATTGTAGGTGACGCTTTTGACGTATTGCCAAAACTCATTCAGGCTGCAAAATCGGCAACTGCCCAATAAAAACATAAAGATGAGCGAGAGAATTGCCTTAGATATTGTTTCCATTGTTCCCGCTCACTCCCATGGCGCATACACGCTTGTTTTGGGAGAAAAAAACGGTTCCAGAAAACTTCCTGTTCTGATAGGGGCATTCGAGGCGCAGGCCATTGCCATGGAACTGGAAGGCATGAAACCCAGCAGGCCACTCACCCACGATTTATTTGTGCAAGCCATGCAAGCCCTGGAGGTGGAAGCGATAGAAGTAATGATTACAGATTTGCAGGAAGGAATCTTTTTCTCTAAAATTCGCTGCAAACGTGGTTTTGAAGAGTTTGAACTGGATAGCCGCACCAGCGATGCCATTGCCCTAGCAAGCAAATTTAAATGTCCGGTTTTTGTAACCGCTAAAATCATGGATGAAGCATCCTATGATGGAGACGAATCTGAGGCAGAGCCGATTGAAAGCCCGGGAAGAATGGCCCATGAAGAACTGATCCCCGGCTCCAAATCACATGCAGGGCTGGATAACCAATCCGATCAGGAACTGGAGCTTATGCTGGAAGAAGCCATTCGTGATGAAGACTACACCAGGGCAGCCAAAATCAGGGATGAAATTAACAAAAGAAAAAAATAATTGGAGCGGGATTGTCTTTTCCTGTTTTGCCTGTTTCTTTTTGATTGCTGCGGCTCCTAAACCATCATTTAAAACCAACAACCTAAATGGTACCTGGCGTTATACCGCCATTTACAAGCATGGAAAAAATATCTTGAAACGGTCTGACCAGGATACCATGCTGCTTAATCTAAAGAAACATATTTTCAATTACAGGATCTTGTCCCTGAATAAGGATCTTTATGGTAAAGTTAAACTTATCTCCGTCCCTGCAGACAGTTCACCATACCGGAAAGCGCTGGCGTTTTCATATAACGTCAGCAAACAAGTAAGGGTTTTTCACATAATGAACTTGGCTGATAGTTTGGTAATTCGGGAAGGAAATACCTATTTTCACTACCTGAAAAAGTAATTCATGGGTTTTTTTATTTTTAACGGAGCAGAAAACAATGGCCTTGAACCAGCCATAAGCCTTCAATCCAGGGTATATCGTTATGGAGATGGATTTTTTGAAAGCATGAAATACAGCATGCAACAAATTCAGCATGCGGAATTGCACATGTTAAGAATCCAAAAATCGGCCATGCTGCTGAACATGACGTTGCCACCAACCTTTGATTTGCAATCATTGTCTGCACAAATTCATGAAATACTGATAAAACAGCAACAGAACCACGCCAATGTGCGGTGCACTTTTTTGCGTGAAGGCGAAGGTCTATACACACCGGAAAATGAGAGCACCCAAGTTGTTGTTGAAATAAAACCCTGCGACGGAGCCGGATATCCGCTCAATGAAGATGGACTGCGGCTGGGCATTTACAAAGAACTCAGCAAAAATGCCAATTTCACCAGCACCTTAAAAACCACCAGCGCCAACACCTATGTAATGGCCGGCATGTATGCCAAAAAACATGGCTGGGACGATTGCGCTTTGGTCAACGACAGCGGCAGGATTGCCGAAACCGTGTCCAGCAATATTTTTACGGTAAGTGGCGAATTTATCAATACTCCGCCCCTATCGGAATATTGTGTTGATGGCGTTATGCGTAAGGTTGTGCTGCAATTGGCCACCGCTTATGGTTACAATACCCGTGAACAGCCAATCACAGCTATTTCCCTCAATGCCGCTGATGAAATTTTCACCACCAATGCGGTAAAGGGAATTCAATGGATAGGAGAATTTGAAGGAAAACCATACAAGAACGCAACCGCCAAGGTCCTTTCCGGCATGCTAAACAAGCCTTTTGCTGTAGTAGGTTAAGGCATACTAAACAGAACCAAATGCGACCAGATATAGCCAGTTCAGGATTTGAACCTAAAAAAGGGTCACGACCACCAGGCAAATGTCATGAACACATTGGGGGCTGCAAGTAAGAATACCGCATAGCGATTGCTAATGGTTATTTATTTAATCAACCAGGTTATTCCCAACTTCATGGAAACGTATGCCATTGGTTCCGGATAGCTTATGCTTTCTGCCGGTTTACCGGAATCAAAACCGGCTAAAGCAGGATCATTAATCCTGCCATTGGCCTCTGTTTCTTTCAGGGTAAGATAGTTAGTGGTGCGATCGGCCGGTTTTGTATATACCAAATTCGCATTTATGCCTTTGTTGCTTGAAATTCTGTTTAGTGTTTTTGATTTCCGCATGGCAGAAATCCAACCAAGCCCAACACCTGCATGCAATAAAGTACGGGAACCGGCGTGAATGCAAAAATCCTGTGAGGCTTGGAAGCCAAACCCCTGCCTGTAGCGGATATCACGAAGCTCATAACCCTGATCGCCTTGCCAGTTCCAGATGGTTTTTTCACTTCCATTCATGTATACCGGAATAGCAATACCCATGGCTGTTCTGGTTTTCAGTTTATTAAGCTGAAAATGAAAAACCACCCCCAGGTCTGCCGAAAGATATTGATGTTGCAAGGTGCTGTATGCCGCTAAACCGTTATTGCCAGAGTCCAATGATTTCAGCATTGCTCCCGAAACGCGGCTGCTGTAGGTGCATCCAGCGGTCCAGGCCAATTGAAGGCTATCCGGCTGATGAAAATAACCGGCAGAAAAAGACAACCCACTGAGTGTGTAGGGCTTGTCTTCCAACAGCAACAGCCCATTAAACAATCGTTGTTGTGTTCCTGCCTGTTGTTTATCAATTCCAAAGCGATATTCCGAATTCAGGTATAGCTGAGCAGATGCGGGAATGCAATAACCTGCAAGCAAACAAAACCAGAACAGGGGCTTATTCAGCAATCGCAACGGGCTGCCTGTTAGGATTCGGAGTGGAAAGAATAGCGATAATCTTTGGCTGGCACAAAGGTTTCCTTGATGGTACGCTGGTTTACCCAACGCAAAAGGTTTACTTTACTGCCTGCTTTGTCGTTGGTTCCGCTACCCCTGGCTCCGCCAAATGGCTGTTGACCCACAACTGCGCCTGTTGGCTTATCATTGATATAGAAGTTGCCAGCAGCATTTCGCAACGCGGTTGTTGCAGCAGCAAGTGCCTGCCTGTCCTGCGCGATTACAGCACCGGTAAGGGCATATTCTCCGGTTTGGTCAATGGTTTTGAAAATACCGGGCCATTCATTGTCCTGATATACCCAAATGGTAAGCACCGGACCGAAAATCTCCTCACACATGGTGGTGTAGTGGGGATTTGGAGCCATGATGATGGTAGGATCTATGAAATATCCTTTGGATTTATCGTAGTTTCCACCGCAAAGAATTTCAAGTCCTTCTTTTTTGGCATTGTCTATATATCCGCTGATTTTATCAAATGCACGTTCGTCAATAACTGCATTTACAAAATTTTCAAAATTCTCCGTAGGACCAACCTTAATTGTTGCCACTTCCTTGACCAATTTGGCTTTTACAGCAGGCCAAATGGATTGAGGAATATAAACCCTGGAAGCTGCAGAACATTTTTGTCCCTGAAACTCAAATGCACCGCGGATCATGGCAGCAACCAGCACATCTTCATCTGCGCTTGGGTGTGCGAGTATAAAATCCTTTCCACCTGTTTCGCCCACAATGCGGGGATAGCTTTTGTATTTGGCAATATTGCTGCCAATGGTTTCCCAAATGGTTCTGAACACGCCTGTACTTCCTGTGAAGTGAACACCGGCAAATTCCGGGTGGTTGAAAATCACCTCTCCGGCATCAGGTCCATTTACATAAACCAGGTTAATAACGCCATCCGGTAATCCCGCTTCGCGAAAAACCTTCATCAAAACATTTGCGCTGTATACCTGGGTATCTGCAGGTTTCCAAACCACCACATTTCCCATCATTGCTGCGCTGGTAGGTAAATTACCCGCAATGGCAGTAAAGTTAAAAGGCGTTAATGCAAAAACAAAACCTTCCAAAGGACGGTATTCAAGCCTGTTCCAAATCCCCTTGCTGTTTGCAGTGGGCTGCTCTCCGTATAGCTCAGCCATATAATGCACATTGAAGCGGAGGAAATCAATCATTTCACAGGCGGCGTCAATTTCTGCCTGATAGGCATTCTTGCTTTGTGCGAGCATGGTGGCGGCATTGATTTCATAGCGGTATGGACCTGCCAGCAATTCTGCTGCTTTCAAGAAAATGGCTGCACGCTGTTCCCAGGGCATCATTTCCCAGTCGTTTTTTGCGGCCAATGCTGCATCTATTGCCTGTTGAACATGGTTTTTATCGCCATAATGAAATTGGCCTATTTTGTGCTGAAGATCGTGAGGGGGAAAAATATTTTTGATATTACCGGTACGGATTTCGTCGCCGGCAATGTACATGGGAATGTCTTCTACCCGGCTTCTGGCTTGTTTCAAAGCATCTTTCAGTGCCGCACGCTCTTTGGTTCCTGGAGCATACTCGTTTACCGGCTCATTCACCGGAAATGGAATTTTAAAGAATCCGTTCATATAGTTATCTGCAAAATTACACCAAAATATGATTATTGGCTTTGGTTTGATCTGGGCTTTTCTTTGTTTACTGATACCGTTTAGGTAGCTTTGCCATCGTTAACCCTCAAGGCATGCAGGTATCGGCACAGGTAAAAGAATCATATGCGCGTCAGTACGGAGCTTCATCTGTTGCATGGCGCATGGCTGCCGCCAAAAATAAGGCGCGCAACATACAGGAATTGGCAAAAAATATTTCATTCGGCAACGTGCTTGAAGTTGGCTGCGGCGAAGGTTCAATTCTTCACTGGCTGTCGGAGTGGAATGTTTGTCAAAACCTAAACGGCATTGACATTTCCGAAAGCGGTGTTGAGGTTGCACAGTCCAAACAAATTAAAAACGTACAGCACCTTGGTGTGTTTGATGGCTACAGCATTCCCTTTCCAGATCAGCATTTCGACCTTGTTATTTGTTCCCATGTGATGGAACACGTTGAGCATGAGCGCACATTGCTTCGAGAAATTATGCGCGTTTCGAAATATCAGATTTTTGAAGTCCCCATTGATTTCACTTTTTATGTAGACCGCAAGATTTCGCATTTCCTTTCCTACGGTCATATCAATATTTATACACCTGCACTGTTCCGTTTTCTGTTAAAAACAGAATCTTTTCAAGTTTTGCATGATAAATGCTGCCTCTATGACGATGAGTTGCTTAAAATGCTTTTCGCCAGCAACCGCATGGGGTATTACAAATTGAAACTGAAACACGCCTTGTTGCGCATGTTCCCTTACTTTTTGGGAATAAAGCCAAGTTCATATGCTGTCCTTACCAAAAAGGATAAACAGAAGGCAACCATATTTTAACTTACCAAACAGATTTTTGTGCCATGAAGCGAATTGTCTTGATTGCGTTGGCGTTGCTGTTGAGCGGACAGGCTCAGGCATCACGGATTAAACCCAGGAAACCCAAAAACATCATCCTCATGATTGGTGATGGAACTGGCCTGGTACATTTATATGCTGCTTACACTGCATTGGGTGGTCATTTAAATATCTATTCATTTGCGGAAGCCATCGGTTTAAGCATTACCAGTTCCAGCGACGATTATATTACCGACAGCGCTGCTGGCGCAACTGCTTTTTCTACAGGCCAGAAAACCAAAAATGGCATGATTGGTATGGGACCGGATACTATTGCAATTGAGACAATCTCAGAACTGGCTTTCCGGAAAGGGAAAAGCACCGGAGCAGTGGTTACCTGTGAATTGCCTCATGCCACCCCGGCATCGTTTTATTCGCATCAGCCTTCCAGGAAAATGTATCCTGAGATCGTTGCTGATCTTACCAAAAATAAAGCTGCATCCATGCTTATTGGCGGTGGCCTTCCCTACTTTGACACTGTTGCTTTAAGGAAAGCCGGATACAGCGTATCCATTGGTTTAGCAGCTATGCAAAACAATAACGGCAGCCGCCAAGTTTGTTTTATCGATACGTTGAAAGAGCCATTGCCTGCTCCACTTCGCGGACCTTCCCTGGTTCAGGGTTGCGGGCATGCCATAAAACAGCTGTCCAAAAACAAAAAAGGCTTTTTTTTAATGGTAGAGGGCAGCCAAATAGATTGGGGAGCGCATAACAATGATAGTGCGCACACCATTGCCGAAGCCATCGATTTTGACCAGGCGGCAGGCGAAGTTTTGCGCTGGGCAAAGCAGGATAAAAACACCTTGGTTATCATCACCGCAGACCACGAATGCGGTGGATTAACCCTTCATGGATATGATGCTATAAACCACAGGCCTGTAATGCACTTTAGCTCCGGCCATCATACCGCAGAACCTGTTCCTGTATATGCATTTGGCCCAGGTTCTGAAACATTTTCAGGGGTATACCAAAACACCGCTATTTACCATAAAATGGTGAAACTGTTAGGGCTGTAAGGTTGATATGCCGCAGCTATTGGTTATTTTCGCTGTATGAACTTCTGTATCCTTATTCCTGCACGCTATGCCAGCACCCGTTTTCCAGGGAAACCACTTGCTGATATTGAAGGAATAAGCATGATACAAAGGGTATGGGAAATTGCAGCTGCATGTGAAGGAAATGTCGGTATTGCAGTAGCTACAGATGATGAGCGTATAGCTAACCATGTAAATGGATTTGGCAAGGCCATTTTAACCAGTCCGGCACATGCCAGTGGAACCGACCGTTGCTGGGAAGCCTACCAGAAATCTGGGTTTGAGGCAGATATTGTTGTGAATTTGCAAGGCGATGAACCATTTATCAGGCCAGAGCAAATAAAGGCATTGCTGCATTTGTTTACCCAAAAAGATGTGCAAATAGCCACCTTAAAAAAAGCCATGCATGAGCCGGTGGAAATTGATAACCCCAATCACGTAAAGGTAGTTTGCGACAACCATAACCGTGCATTGTATTTCAGCAGAAGCCGCATACCCTTTAACAGAGAAAACCCATTAGCATTGCAATATTTCAGGCACTTGGGGATGTATGCCTACCGAACAGATGCGCTGCAACAAATAACGGCCTTACCAACAAGCATGCTGGAAGAAACTGAAAAGCTGGAACAACTGCGCTGGCTGGAAAATGGTTATCATATAGCCGTTGCTGAAACCAACTGGCAAAGTCCGGCAGTTGATACACCTGAGGATTTGGAAAATGCAAGGGTATTTTTGAGGCAGGCCTAAAAAAGCACCTAAAATCTGCATCCGGAAAGCGATTTATCAAAAAACACTTAAACGAATTGAATAAGTAATTCGTATATTTGCAGTCCTGAAAAGGTCGGATGGCCGAGCGGCTAGGCACAGGTCTGCAAAACCTTTTACACCGGTTCGAATCCGGTTCCGACCTCAATCAAAAAAAGTACCCCGCATAGCGGGGTACTTTTTTTTATGCGCCTCCCTCCAGGATGGGCGCAGCCAATCCGGTTCCGACCTACAGAAACCTAAAACACCTTGAAATGTGGTTATTTTTTGTTGTTTGGCCCCAACAGCCATAAAAAAATCCCGCTTGTTGGCGGGATTTTAACATTTCAGTTTGTTAGGCGTTACACCCCAATCATGGCTTTGTAATCGGCAGCAGACATAAGGGCGTCTACTTGAGAAGCATCGGTTAGCCTCATTCTTACCATCCAGCCACTTCCATAAGGATCGCTGTTTACGCTTTCGGGGGTGCTAGACAAGTGGTCATTCACCTCCATGATTTCGCCGCTTACAGGCATGTACAAATCACTAACGGTTTTAACCGCTTCCACGGTTCCAAACACTTCGTGCTGGTTGATGGTTTGCCCCCCGGTTGAAATGTCAACGAATACAATGTCACCCAGTTCAGACTGGGCAAAATCGGTTACTCCTACGGTAGCTACATCGCCTTCCACGCTGATCCACTCGTGATCTTTGGTGTACTTGAGGTTTTCAGGAAAGTTCATATCAGGTTGTTTCTTTTTTTGATTGTTTTTTCTCCCAAATCATGTTCAGGAGGTTGCTTAATGTATCTTTTAATTCGGTGCGGGGTGCTATGAAATCCAGGAAGCCATGCTCCAGCAAAAATTCTGAGCTTTGAAAACCCTTTGGCAAATCGCGGCCAATGGTTTCGCGTATCACGCGGGGACCGGCAAAACCAATAAGGGCTTCGGGTTCGGCAATGTTGAAATCTCCAAGCATGGCAAAAGATGCCGTTACCCCGCCAGTTGTGGGATTGGTCATCAATGAAATGTAGGGAATTCCTGCTTTGTGCAGCAACGCCAGTTTTGCGCTGGTTTTGGCCATTTGCATCAAGCTGAATGCGGCCTCCATCATGCGAGCACCTCCACTTTTTGAAATCATGAGGAAAGGAATTTTATTCGCAAGGGCATGATCAATTCCACGGGCAATCTTTTCTCCAACCACACTCCCCATACTACCACCAATAAAAGCAAAATCCATGCAGGAAATCACAATTTTCTGGTCGTTGATTTTACCAACAGCGGTTCGTACAGCATCGTTTAAGCCAGTTTTTTTGCGTGCTACCTTGATGCGGTCCTTGTATGGAGCTGAATCGCTAAATTCTAGCGGATCTCCACTGGTAAGATTGGCTGCTATTTCCGTGTATTTTCCCTTATCAAACAAAATTTCAAAGTACTCTTCAGAGCCTATACGATCATGGTATTGACATTGGGGACAAACATAGTGGTTGTTTATCCAGTCTTTACTGGGTACAATGGCCTTGCAACGGGCACATTTTTCCCATAGCCCGTCAGGAGTGGACTTCTTATCTTTTGTTTTGGTGAGGATACCCGATAATCTGCGCTGATACCATTTGGTACCTTCACTTGAAAATTCGTCCTCGTCGTACTCCGTCATTCTAGGGCAATTTTACGACAAAAAATTATGCAATGGTAATTGTGTTGTCAAGATAAACATCCTGAATCGCATTTAACAGCGCTACACCCTCGCCCATTGGCTTCTGGAAGGCTTTGCGGCCGCTGATCAATCCGGCACCACCTGCACGTTTGTTGATAACTGCTGTGCTAACCGCTTCTGCCATATCGCTGGCACCCTTACTTTCACCGCCGCTGTTAATCAATCCTGCACGGCCCATGTAGCAGTTAGCCACCTGGTAACGGCAAAGATCAATCGGATGATCGGTGCTCAGTTCGGAATAAACCTTGCTGTGTGTTTTGCCAAAATTGATTGCGTTATATCCACCATTGTTTGTTGGCAATTTTTGCTTGATAATATCGGCCTGTATGGTAACACCCAGGTGGTTGGCCTGACCGGTTAAGTCGGCTGCTGTGTGGTAATCGATACCGTCTTTTTTAAATCCATTGTTTCTGAGGTAGCACCACAAAATGGTAGCCATACCAAGTTCGTGGGCCATTTCAAATGCCGCTGAAACTTCCTGAATCTGGCGGGCACTTTCATCACTGCCGAAATAGATGGTTGCACCAACTGCTGTGGCACCCATATTCCAGGCTTCCTGAATAGACCCATACATTATCTGATCAAACTTATTGGGGTAACTCAAAATTTCATTGTGGTTGATTTTTACAATGAAAGGAATTTTGTGCGCGTATTTGCGTGAATTGGCTGCCAGAACTCCGTAGGTTGAAGCTACAGCGTTGCAACCGCCTTCAATGGCCAGTTTGATGATGTTTTCCGGATCAAAATAAATGGGATTGGGAGCAAAAGAAGCCCCTGCACTGTGTTCTATGCCCTGATCTACGGGAAGAATGCTCATGTATCCGGTTTCTGCAAGGCGACCGGCATTGTAAATCTGCTGAATGCTGCGCATAACCTGAGGGCTGCGGTTGGTTTGTGCAAAAACACGATCTACAAAATCAGGACCGGGCAAGTGGATATGCTCCTTTGGAATGGTGTTGCAGGTGTGGTTCAGCAGGTTATCGGCATCGTTGCCGAGCAGGGATATGATGTTTGAATTCGCCATGATACGTGGGTATTTTGGTGTACTTTTGTAATTAAGCACGGCAAAAATACATAAAATGACAGAAGTAAGCCCAATTTATACTGCAAAGGATATGGAACATGCGTTTGAAATCCGCAGATTGGTGTTTGTAATCGAACAAGCAGTGGACCCATCAGAGGAATATGACGAGCATGAATCAACCTGTATTCATCTTTTGGCAAAGTATGACGGGGTGCCTTGCGGAACAGCAAGAATCAGAAAAACAGAAAACGGCACCAAGCTGGAACGCTTTGCTGTATTGAATACTTACCGGGGAAAAGGTGTTGGAGCTGCTTTGGTAGATGCATGTCTAAGCAAGCTGGAAGCCGGGACTTATGCCTACATGCATGCCCAGGAACATGCGCTTGACTTTTATGCAAAACATGGTTTTCAGCCAGTGGGAGAAAGATTCTGGGAATGTGAAATTCCGCATTTTAAAATGTGGAAACACGTTTAATTTTCTGTTTCCCCAATTTGCTGACGCCACATGGCGAAATACAAACCTTTTGTTAACAGTAGTTCTTCGTGGGTTCCTTGTTCGATGATGCTGCCTTTTTCCAGTACGTAAATCATATCGGCATGCATAATGGTGCTTAGGCGGTGCGCTATCATCACATTTATCCTATCTTTCTGGCGGCTGATTTCCTTAATCGTATTAGTAATTTCTTTTTCAGTTAAGCTGTCCAGGGCGCTGGTAGCCTCATCAAAAACCAATAAATCCGGGTTGCGCAACAGGGCACGCGCAATGGAAATACGCTGTTTTTCGCCTCCGGAAACCTTAATTCCACCCTCACCAATGGCAGTATCCAGCCCTTTGGTTGCACGGGTCAGCAAGCTGGTAGCCGCCGCTTTTTCAAGCGCAGTCAGCATTTCGGATTCCGTTGCATCGGGCTTCACAAACAAGAGGTTTTCGCGTATGGTTCCGCTAAACAACTGGCTTTCCTGGCTTACCACACCCAACCGGGCACGCAGTTCGGATAAATGAACCTGCTCCACCGGAATGTGGTTGTAGGTTAATTGCCCCTGAACCGGCTTATATAACCCTTCCAGCAATTTCACCAGGGTGCTTTTACCGCTTCCACTGGGACCCACAATGGCAATGGTTTGTCCAATATTAAAAGTGATGGACACATTGGTCAATGCATCCCTGTTTGAAGATTGATGGCGGAATGAAACCTGATTAAATTCAACATGTTTCAGTGAACCTAAAGGCGTAGGATTGGCCGGAATCGTTTCAACCGGGGTTTGCATGAGTTCGCTAAAACGACCCAGGCTGACCTGGGCTTCGCGCCAGGCCTGAATGAATGTACCCAGCTCCTGCAAGGGATTAAAAATAAAAAATGTGTAAAACAGAAACTGGATATACATACCCGGGGTGATGCGACCGCTAAAAACCATCCAGCTCAGAAACAGCAGCAACAGATTTCGCATCAAATTCACGGTGGTTCCCTGCACAAATCCCAAGGTTCTTACCTTTTTCACCTTCTCCAGTTCCAACCCCAGAATTTTCATGGTATTGACACGGATACGGTTAATTTCCTGTCCAATCAGGCCAAGGCTTTTTACCAATTCTATGTTTCTTAAACTTTCCGTGGTTGTGCCAGCCAAAGCGCCTGTTTCAGCCATAATATTCTTTTGAATGGATTTGATTTTTTTGCTCAGCATGGAGCTGGAAACACCCACCACCAGCATGGCCAGCAAAAAGGCGGGAGCAATGAGCCAGTGAACCATGAAACTTGCCACAAAAACAACACTAACGCCAACCACACTGGTGTATAGCAGACCAACCGCAAGCGACATCACGCGCTCGCTGTCGCTCCTCACCTTTTGCAGAACGTTTAATGTCTCACCGCTTCTGCGATCCTCAAACACCTGAAAAGGCAATTCCATGGTGTGTTTGATGCCGTCCATAAACAGGGCAGCACCGACCTTTTGCATGGCTACATTGATAAAATAATCCTGCAGGTTTTTACCGATGCGGCTCACCATGGCAAAGGAAATCCCCATCAACAACCAGGATAGGACACCACGGATAAAATCGCTTTGCGAAAACTGTGTGTGATGGAGCAGGTAGCGGTCAATGATGTTGCGGCCCACCCATGGGTCCAGCATAGAAAAAATCTGGGCAATGGCGGCCAGCAGCAACGCCAAAAAAATCAAACCCGACTGGGGCTTTAGGTATTGTAACAGCAACTTCAAAACTTGTTTGAACAAATATAACTTAAAATATCAGGATTTCAAAGCTTTGCAGAGCAAAGAAGACAAACCACAGATAATAAGTCCGGAACTTTCGCGAGCCCTTTCCGTATTTTCATTCAGCATGGTATCGCCAAAACCCTCCCAGTGATTGGGCCACTGAAAAACGGCAGCAATAAGAGGTGCGACAAAACCAACGATGTACCAGATAGAATTCAATGGCCTGAAAACCACCGAAAGACAAAACACAACATAGACAAGGTACACCAATGACCACAAAACAGCATCAGGATCATTGTACTGGAGGGCTGCAAAAAACAGGAACACAGCTGACAGCAATAAAAAAATGACCTTTTTCATACCCTTATTTTTTTGTGCGATTAACGAGCATGATTAAAGGCGTTCCTGAGGAAAACTGATTGACATGCTGGGTTGACATAAAACTCTGGGGGCCCTGGCTGAAATTGCCCAAAACCACATCATCATCGCCATCTCCATCCACATCTCCAGCCGACATGGTTAACCAGCGGCCAAGGTTATATCCTTTGATTTTATAAGGCTTGTAGTTAAAATTACCTTTATTTTCAAAATAAACCAAGGCTTCTTCGGGTTGCTGAATATAATCAGCAAAAAACGAAATGACCACCATATCCAAATCACCATCCAGATCAAAATCCTTCAACATGGCACGATAAGCGCCATTGATGGGATAAAACCAGGATTTTTTGAAGGTATTGTCGCCATTGTTGGTGTAAGCATATACCCCGTGAAATGATTTCAGCACCACTGAATAATCGGCGTTATCACCGCAGGTGTAGATGATGTCTTGTTTGCCATCTTTATTTAAATCGGTAATTTCAAACCAGGATGAGCCATTCACCGGTAAAAAATCCATGAGCAGCTGTTCCTGAAAATCACCATTGCCCTTGTTCAGGTAGAGATAAATACCTTCTACGCCCTGAGCAAATAAGGCCACCACATCCTGAAGGCCATCTTTGTTCCAATCCACAACCAGTGAGCGGATGCAACCAGGCTTATCTCGCAGGATTTTTGGAGTATTGCTTCCATTCTGGTATATGGATAGATTCCCAACCAAATGACCAAAATTATTGACAAGGTATTGGTTTGCTGAATTTCCCATCCTATGTGCCTGAACAGGCCTTGCTAACTGGGTTAACCTAGTTTGGCTTGATGTTCCTTTATTGTTTGGATTGATTTCCAGCAGCTGCCCTTGTTTGTCATTGGAAGGAAATATGGATCCTATGCAAGTAAGCAGCCAAGAGGAAGGATTGCTTACATCACACCAGGTAGGCGCACTGGGCGTATTGGTCATCCATTTGGCCGACAAATCCTTATCAAGCACCACAAACTGATTGGTTTCGCCGGAAATACCAACCAAAACCTCACGTCTGGAAGGAACAATTTCCACGAAAGTTGTCATGGGAGGGCCGGCTTGTTTCACCGATGGCACCATAACATCAAACATGGGTGTTTCTTGGGCAAGGGGCTCGCTGCGCTTTTGCGCTTCCATCGTTTCGGGGGCTTTTACATCAAAATAGTTGAATATTTTGCGCATGAGTTCCGGCTCAATGGTTGGTTTATCCGGATAAATGCCAAGGGGTAATTTGGGATCGTCTTTTTCGCTGTAGAAAGCTACACCATCCAGTTCATAAATACCCATTTTGGCAGCCATGACGGGCAAAACCTTTTCTTTCCATGTATATTTATCCAACATGGAAGGCGGAACCCAGGCGTGGCAGGAAGAACAGACCAGCTTAACCGTACTTTCAACGGAATCTGCCTGTTTTATGGCTTCCTCATCTATTTCCGACGTTGCGGTAGTACTTCTCCCACCACAAGCGGCAACAGCAAGCAACAATATTGGCAAAATCCTCAATATATTTCTATGAATGAAGTGCAAAATAGTTTAGCAAAGGTCGTAAAAAATCCTTAATTAATTATCATGATAAAATCTAAGCAATTCCTGCATAATCTTAATAGCGTTGAACTGATCCTTAACAAAGGAATAGGCGTGCTGTACGAGTTCATTTTTGCGTTGTTCATCCGCCGTTAATGCGCAAATCGCATTGGCAAATTCAACTGATGTATCTGCCAATATCAAGTGCTTTTGGTTTTCCACGGGTATTCCTGCTGCACCAACGCTTGTGCTGATAACCGGAATACCGGCATTAAATCCTTCCAGTATTTTCACCCGGATACCACCGGCAGAAAACACTGGCACCAGCATGATGCCATGCGACTTCATAAACTGCTGCGCGTCCTGAACTTCGCCATGAACAACAATGCCGGCACCGGAAAACCTGGAGTCATTGGCTAACATACCTTTTCCGGCCAGGTGCAATTTCGCATTGGGAATCTTTTGCAATACTTTTGGCCAAACTTCGTTGATTAACCATTTTACCGCTTCCACGTTTGGCATCCATTCCATGCTGCCCAGATGAAAACAATCATGACTAACAGGAAGCGTGGCAGGCGAAGGGCCGATTTGGAGCCCTACCGGTGCTACAAAAGCAGGAACTGTGGCTCCCATGGAACGGAACAGTGCTTCGTCATTGGCTGTTATGGGTATAAGGGCATCGATTTGGTTGAGCACCTGTTGTTCGTAGCGCTTTAATTGCTTCGCCAAAAGGGAATAATACCAGCGCTTGACAGGATTTGCGGACTGGGCCGAAAGGCGTTCCCATATTTGAAATTCGGCATTGTGCTGACGCAGGGAAATCCGTATTCCAAACGGTTTGATTACATCCAGGAATGGGGAGGCATAAAGGCCCTCCAGTTGGACCCAATCAAACTGTTCTTTTTGCAACAGCGCACGCAGTTGTAATTTGGCAACAGGCTCACTGAACCTGGAGATATTATAGTTTTTCCCCTGCAACAACGCCAGCAAAGCGCCGACCGGATTGGGATTTGCATTTAACGGACAGGCAATAACCCGGCAAAATGGAAAATGGGTTTGAATATCCTGTGGCGAAACAAAATGCTTGCGGGTATTGAAAGTAAAGTACGTAATCTCTGCACCAAGCTCAGCGAGGCCTTGCAGCATCTGGTATGTGGCAATGGCTCCACCATCGTGCAAAGGCCAGGGAATACGCGAACCAATAATCAGCATTTTCATGCATCGGGCGGATTTGATTTTTTACCAAGCAACCGGCGGATTTGGGATGCAATTGCGAGCTTCGCGGCATCGGTATCTTTTTGCTTAAAAGCAACACCCAGTAAGCGGTTGAAAAACTTCTGGTACGCTTCCAAACTCAAAATAGCACTGTCCGAAGCCGCCTTTAGGGTAATGTAAACGCCAACAGGAAACAACACTGCACTGCTAAGCCACATACCACCCCAAATGGGCATTACTCCCTCCTTCCCTATTTTCTCGCCCACCAAATTGATGGCATAAAACAGAACAAACAACAACACACTAATAACCAATGGCATACCGATTCCACCTTTTCGTATGATGGCCCCAAGTGGAGCAGAAATCAGAAATAACATAATCAGCAACACAGACAGGGTAAACTTTTTATGCCATTCCACCTTGTAAGGTGCGATTTGTTCTTCTTCGTATTTCAGGCCGGTTATCAATCCATCCAGCGTTCCTTTAAAGCCCCGTGAACTGTTAATCGCACCGGCCATAATATTGTTTTGCAAAGCCTTATCCGTGTTTGTCTCAGCCTTAAGCACACTTCGTATTTTGGCAATCCTGCTCCTGGTGTTTTTAATTTCCGGGTGCTGCTTATTGCCCAAAACACCGGGCAGGTGAATGTAGCGGCTCAAATATCCTGCATTTTCCGTTTTCTGCTTATTTAATTTCAGGTAGGCTGTATCCAGTTCACGGTTTAGTTCTGAGATATTCATCAACCGATAATCGCCTTTGTATGCATCCCTTTCTGTAAATTTGAGGTCCAGGCTGCTTAAATCGATAACCATTTGCTGCTTATCAAATCGCATCTGGTTGAAAGGTGCTGTTTTGGAATAATCCGGATTGCTGGTCATTTCATCGTACCGCACGCCATTATACAGGGTAAAAAACAAGATTCTTTTGTCCGACGAAAGCACCATTTTGCCTTTTTCCGCGCGCACCACGTTCAGGCGTTTGCTCTCATCGTTTTTGTACTCATAAATAAGGACATCTTCCACAGATTCATTATCGCTGAGCTTTTTGCCCACACGAATGGAAAATCCTTCTATTTGCTGGTAAAAAACGCCTTCCTGGATATTGAATGCAGGCTTTTTCTGCCTCAAATCCCACAACAGGGCTTTTGCTTCGAGATTTGCCTTGGGAATAACAACATTCATGAAGAAAAAGTTGATGACAGCTAAGCCAATCATCAGCAAGAAAACAGGCCTTAGGATGCGAAACAAGGAAATGCCATTTGCTTTCATGGCTACCAGTTCGAAACTTTCGCTCAGGTTACCGAAAGTCATTAATCCCGCAACCATAACCGTTAGCGGCAATGCCATAGGAACCAGATCTGCCAGGGAAAAGAAAATTAATTTTAGCAGGATTAATGGCTCAATGCCTTTACCTACGAGCTCATCAATGTATTTCCACAAAAACTGCATGAGGAAAAGGAACATGCTCAATACAAACGTAACCAAAAATGGCCCGATGAAGGAGCGCAGAACCAAAAGGTCTACCCGTTTCACTATGGTTGATTTAACCTTTACCACAAATGCCATTTGATGCGGCTTATGGCCTCAAAATTACAACTTTCAGGCCGAGAAAGCCTGACTGATTAATAAAAGATAAATCCGGAGGGAATAATTCCGGCACTGAAGGACCCAACCGGGGTTCCATTTCCGTGGAGCATTTGCACCATCCCTCTGGATACATAGTCTTTGGCATCGCTCACAAAAAGCACCCCTGTTTTTGGGTGGCAAGCCAATGCATAAAAATTGCTGTTTGCCTGCTTTAAAATGGGCGTTTGAGGCAAGGACACTGCATTCACATTCATAGCATAAACGCCATCTGCCAGGTAAAAAACCGTGTCCTTGTTTTTACTAATGGCCAGTGATGACGCGTAGGTAGTCAGCGGAAAATCAAACCGCTTTTTACCGGTTCGTGCGGCATCTACTTTTAGGAGCCGGCAGTAACCACTATCGCTGTTGGATGCCAGCGCCCACAGCGATTGCTGCTGATCCTTGACCATCCATCTCAATCCCTTTCCCAAATACAAACTGTCCATCAACTGAAACTGCGTGGTATCGTAACGCCTTATCCATCCGTCGTAGCCGGCCACACACATTCCCTTTCCGTCATTAACCAAATGTTCGGACCACACGCCCACCGGTATTTCATGAAGGAGTGTTTTGCCGGTAGCATCCCGAATCTGTACTTTACCGGAATATAAATCTGTAATCCAGATGCGGTTTGCCGCCTGGGCAACATAGCGTGGCGATCGCAAGCCGGAAATGGTATATTTCTCCTTCAGTGTATGGCTATCCAGCACCACAATTTTCCCTGAGTTGTTTACCACCAGCCAAACGTCACCATTGATAATGCTGCCGCTTTGCAAAACATCGCCGAGAGGCTTTCCATTAACAGACTGATATAGATCTGAAAGCAATTTACCCGAGCCCATATCGTACAAATCCACACCTGAATTGGACCACATGAAGTTTCCTTCATTGAGAACCAGCACCGCGCCAGATCCTGCATTGAATATGACCGATTGTGGTTTTTCTTTCCGGCAACCGGGAAGAAAAACCAAAATCAGAAAAAGAAACGATAACAGACGCATTATCTTGTTATCTGTATTGTACTTGAGTATTTGCCTGCAAGGGAGTTGACTTGAACTATATAATAGCCCTGAGGTAGCTGATTTGTCGGAATAAATCCTGTAAATCCATTGAGACTCGCAGCATATTTAACCTGACCGGCATAATCCAAAACCTTTACAGAAACCAACGGAGATATTGATTTAACATTTAATACATCGTTAGCAGGAACCGGAAATAAACTGAATAAATCATGCGCATTCCTAACCGAATTGAAGCCCAAAAACTCCACACCATCAAGCACAAAGAAAGCCGGGGTATTCATGCCAAACTGACCTACATCAGAGCTAACCAGTTCAAAAGCCAAACTATCGGTAAAGGCATCTTTAATGGTTATAAACTTCCACTGATTAAGAATATAGTCTTTTGCAGAATCTGTAAACCTAAAATCTGCCAGTATCACACGCTGACTGTCTATCTGCCTGCTCTTTTTGTAACATCGAATTATGAGTACAAAAGAATCTTCATCTTTACCCGTTTTACCTCCAAACTTTTTGCCAACAAAATCGCCTAACTTCATGCTGTTATAGGCATAGGTCGAATTACTCACGTAAAAACCTTTCAGTGGGAAATCGCCCGGGGCTTTTCTTTGTAAATTAAAAAAACTTCCATTTTGCCCAACCATAAAAGTTTTACCCTTATTGCCATTTTCCACACCATAGCCAGGTGCTGCGCTATACAAATGTTCTGCATAGTTGGATGGTTCTACCTTGTTATTGATTATCTTAGACATTGCCCAGCCACTTGCCCAGTATTTGTAAGCAGTATCCCAGCTTACCGGAAAGGTCATTTCACCGGTGTTTAAGTAATGAAATCGGCCACCATCACTTCCATTCAGTAATTTTACGGTATCGAACATGGCATTTTCAAAACCTTCCGTAACCTGTGCATTAGAGGAAAGTATGCTACCGAACAGCATTATGACAGCGAATTTTCTAACTTTTTTCATATTTTATTTTTTTTTGATATTTGAATATTAATTTTAACCCAGATGTTCCTCAACGGCATTGGCCTTCCGGGCATTACCTGGTAAACGGCATTCAACAGGTTATCACCTCCAAATTGAATATCCAAACCTGATTTATTGAAAAACAATTCCTTACCGGCATGCATGGAAACCAACGCATATCCCGGCAAGGAATATTGGTTATCGGTGCTCATAAAACGGGCACTTTGGCCATTAACA
Organism: Flavobacteriales bacterium; assembly: GCA_947487055.1. Classification (GTDB taxonomy): domain Bacteria; phylum Bacteroidota; class Bacteroidia; order NS11-12g; family UBA955; genus RGEC01. The sequence continues at coordinate 6,734 of CANKVN010000013.1, read as the reverse complement.
GCTGCCTGAGCACTCCATCCTTTGAAACGCATGCTCAATCGGCAAGCGCCGGTAATTGCGGGAATAAAAATACCCTGATACTGCCTGGCAGCGTCTTGCATAACAGCATGTGTATATTCGGCGGAAGTATATAACTCCCAGTTTGTTTGACCCAATGTTTTAGAAACGGATGCAAATACCTGAACCCCTTTGTAATCGCCACGCTCCATATTGGAAGCACGCCACAGGTTATTTTGCGGAAGCCATATAATGGGATTTATCAGATACCGCAACCACCCTGTAAACGCAGCTTTCCATTGGGTTTTGGCGAACTGTTTTTTGGCATGAATGCCAAATTCCGCATTGCCGCCTTGCTCTGCTTTAAGAGCGCTGTTTCCGCCTTCGGCCCAATACAAATCGTTGAAAGTTGGGCGTCTGAAACTGTTGCTAAAGCTTGATTTTAGCGTCCAGGAACCGCCCAGGCCATGTTCGGAAGACAAGGATGCAACCGGAATTTTTTCGCGCCATTCCCAGCGAAAACCTGCTGCAAGCAAGTGACGGGAGATCCGTTTGGTAACGTTTATAAACTGCGCCGGAAAAATCCTTTCATAATCCTGACGGTAATTTTTTGTTTTACCGCTTTGCCAGCTAAGATCATTTCCAATAATAAACTGCGCTTTGAACCAGGGAAAATGCCATTCCTGCTGCAATTGACGATTGTTTGAAATGCTGGTATCAGGACTTGGATATGCAAGATGCTGAAAGGCAATAATATCGCTTATAAACCCTGCACGCTGAACCCATTTCCACGATTTAGCATTATATACCGTAGACAAAACCAGCCTTGTATTTGCATCTGACTGCGTTCCCAGGCCAGCGCCACCGCCTGCCGGTGTTCCAAGTGCGCGGTGGTTGGTCTGCCATTCCGCATTCAAAACCGTTTCCCATTTCCTGTGGTTAAAACCTGCGCTGATGGCTGAAACAAAAGACGATGTGGAAGCATTACTCATGGTAAAGCGGGGTTTCTCCCCCGGATTGAGCGCATACACAAAGTTGTTTTCGGCCTGTGATAAAGCTGCCCTGCAGTTGAAATATGCCCTACCTGAAGCCAGGGCTGCATTGCCGGAAAAACTGCGAAGGCCATAACTGCCTCGTTGAGCTGACAATGAGGCTTTGAATCCAGCATTTTCCGGGGGCAACTGGTTAATTGCCAGTGTTCCACCAACGCTTCCGCTACCATAGAAGGAGCTGCTGCCACCTTCGGTAAGGGTTATTTCACCTGTATTTGCTCCCGTCAACAGGGTTAGATCGGCCATTCCGAGCATCGGGCTGTTTAACGCAATACCATTCCACAAAACCTGAATCTGGGAAGGATCGGCACCACGGCGGCTGATTCCTGAAAGTCCGGAAATGCCATATTGGCGAATGCAGATCCCTGCAGCAGCCAGTTCGCCACCCAGATTGCGCTGAAAACCTTTATTTTGAAAAACAAGTGAATGCTTACCCACAGCTGCTTGCTCCCACCTTCGGCCCAGTACAAATGCAGTATCGGTGGCCGGACAAGAATCCGACGCGGCTGAAAATAGCGATATGCAAATGGTTAAACCTGTCATGGTTTTGCATGCCACAGGCGGAAAAACAGCATGAGCCGGGAGACCCTCCAGATTCATTGCGCTTTTTTTTCCCGAAAGCGGCAAATGTTGTGTTGCTCCTGGCAGGTCTTCTGACTTCTCCATTTCACCGGCGCCTTCCCATTGACATCAACAACAGTGGCTAAGATTACCGAATGCCTTTACAGGCTGGAGTTACAGCTGCGGGTACAGTCCCGGTATTTCACCGGAGTTCCCTTTTCATCCCTAGATTCAATAACGAATTTCGAGAACCAGACGCAGGGCAAATGTAATTGGTTTTTGTTGAAAGAATTTAAACATCAAAATAAATTTTGTTCATGTTTTATCCACAATATCTAACGTTCTTCGAATAGCATGACTTTTGCACTACCAAAATTATGCGTTTATCCTTATTTTCGCAGAAATGCGAGCCTGGTTAGTATTTATTGCTTTGTGGTGTGTGTGTCAATACCTGCCTGCACAAACAGGTACCTGGACTTTAGACCAATGTATTGAACAGGCCTTAAACAACAATCTGGATATAAAAATTGCCGGGGTTTCTGCCAAACAGGCTGCACAAAACTGGCAGCAAAGCCGAACCAGCCTCACCCCTGATGCTACCTTCAATGCCGGTCAGTTTTACCAGTCCGGCAGAAGCATTGACCGCTTTACCAACCAATTCGTTCAAACCACGGTTAGCAGCAACAACCTTCAGCTGCAAAGTTCCATATTGCTATATGGCGGAGGGCAGGTTCGCAATGGAATAAAACAAAACAAATATTTGTGGCTTGCCGGAGAAAGCGATTTAAAAAACACCGAACAAAATACCGCGCTCAATGTTGCCAATTTGTTTCTTCAGGTTATTCAGGCTAAGGAATTAAAATCAGCTTCGGAGCAAACCATTAAAAACACCATGGCACAGCTGGAGCGAACCGAAAAACTCTATGCTGCCGGCGTGGTCAATGAAGGTCAGGTACTGAACCTGCAGGCGCAGCTTGCCAATGACCAGGTAACCCTTACGAACGTTACCAACCAGGAGCTGTTGGCATTATCCAACCTGAAATTGTTGTTGCGTGTTTCGCAGGAAATTGCTTTTGACATTGTAAAACCGAGCATTGGCGATTACAGGCCGGAAAATTATCCTTCCGGGCAGCAGGAATTGTTTGACAGTGCCCTAAACAGGCGCCCTGATGTGAAAGCTGCATTTTACCGTTATCAGGCGGCCATTTTTGCAAAGAAAGTGGCTCGTGGCAGCCTTTTCCCTACACTCTCTGTTGGCGGAAACTTAAGTACTGTTTATTCCAGCAATGCCAAAACGGTTTCAGCGACAACTTTCAGCGGATTTGAGCCAATCGGGCGGGTGCAGGGCACCAATGAAATTGTGGAAGCTCCTAACATTAATTACACACTGCAAACAATTGATTTCAACAAACAGATTAAAGACAACTTTGGTCAATCCGTTGGGTTCAATATGTCGATGCCTTTGTATGGACGCTTGCAAGGACGGTACGCGACACAGCGCGCCAGCCTGGATGAAGAGCGCGCCAAACTGGGTGCAGAACGTGCTCGCCAAAACCTTTACAACGAAATCGTGCTGGCATATAACAATTTCACCGCCGCACTGGACCGTTACAGGGCAGCGATAAAAGCCGCGGAATCGCAGAAAAAAAATGTGGATTTTGTGCAGAAACGTTTCGAGGCAGGGCAATCCAACGTTTATGAGCTTCAATTGGCTCAAACCAACGAAACGACTGCCCGCATGAACCTGACCTCCGTGCGGTATGAATATATTTTCAGGAAAATGGTTTTAGACTTTTACATTGGAAAACCGTTAACACTTTAAACATGAAGAAAAAGAAAATTCTATGGATTGCAATAGGCACCGTGGTGCTGATATTATTACTGGTAGCTGTATTCAGCAACAGAAACAATGAAGTTCGGGTAGCCACGGACAAAGCCTTTAGCCGCACCATAACGGAAATAGTGAGTGTGAGCGGTAAAATCCAGCCGGAAAGCGAAGTCAAAATCAGTGCGGATGTGAGCGGAGAAATTATTGACATGGCGGTAAAGGAAGGCGACAGCGTAAGGCAAGGTCAACTGCTTTTGAGGATCAATCCCGAACTATACGAAACCACCATCAGCCAATTATCGGCCAACCTGGATAATGCGCGGGCAGGCATTGCCGGCAGCGAAGCGCAAAAATCCCGGGCTTCAGCTTCCTATTTGCAGGCAGAAGCAAACTACAAAAGGCAAAAACAATTGCACGATCAGCGCGTAATTAGTGAGCAGGAATGGGACCAGGCACGTTTGCAGTACGAGATTTCAAAAGCCGATGTGGTATCCGCCGACAAAAGCGCGCTTGCGGCCAAATTCACTGCAGCCAGTGCAGCAGCAAGGCTGGAGGAAGGTCGACGGAACCTTGGAAGAACCTCCATATTTGCACCGGCCAGCGGCATTGTAACCCAAATGAACAGTGAAAAAGGCGAGCGTGTGGTTGGAACGGCTCAAATGGCCGGAACCGAAATCATGCGCATCAGCAACCTGAACATCATGGAAGTGGAGGTGAATGTGAATGAGAACGATATTGTGCGCATCAAAAATGGCGACAGTGCTGATATTAAGGTAGACGCTTATCCGGACAGGGTTTTCAGGGGATTGGTAACCCAAATCGCCAACAGCGCCAAATTCAATGCTACCCAACTGCTTACCGACCAGGTAACCAACTTCGTTGTAAAAGTGAGGATTCTGCCCGAAAGCTATGCGGATTTAGGCGTGGGCCGCAATCAGCCGTTTCGTCCCGGGATGACCGCCACTGTGGACATCAAAACCGTTTCCAAGAAAAATGCATTGTGTGTTCCCATATCTGCCGTTACCACCCGCAATCCCATAAAAAAGAACCTGAAAGCAGACAAAGTGGAAAACAACACCGACAAAAAAGAAGAGAAAGGCACGTGGGTGCTACTCTACAACAACGGTGTTTTGAAATCGGCGAAGGTAAAAACAGGCCTACAGGATCTGGATTATTTTGAAATCACCGATGGATTGAAAGCAGGCGATGAAGTGGTATCTGCCCCGGGCATTGCCATTGCAAAAACGCTGTTTGATGGCGACAAGGTGAAAAAAACCGACAAAGACAAGGTTTACGAGAAGAAGTAATTAGCGGCGTTTGGCCACTACCAATTGCGTGCGCTGTTCTACATTGCTGATTTCGTGATGCAATACATGAACGTATTTACCCAGGTATGCCTCAAATTCTTCAAACGTCCATTCGCGATAATGCGACTCATTGTTGGGTGGACCATATTTCCAGGGCGAATTATCAAGGTTACGGTCCGGGGTGCTGAAAATGAAGTACTGCGCATGCTGATGCGCAAGTAAATCGGCTATGAAGGCATCCGGGTTGGGAACGTGTTCAATCACATCGGCGCAGATGATAAGTTGGGCGGGAAATTGCTTCCAAGCGGAATCTAAAAACGCGAACCAGGTTTCCCCGGGAAATTGATGCTTCAGGTTGCTGGTATCCGGCTCCACCCCTGCTTTTACAACGTCAAACAGGTATTTACGGAGTTTATAGGCTGAACCACAACCAACATCCAAAACAGCTGTGATGTTGTGTTCCTTAATGTAATCGGCTGCAAAAATGTAGACCTCGCGCTGATATTCGTCTTGGTTGCCAATATCATCAAAAGCAATGACGCTTTTTCTATGGATATAGCCGCGTCTAATGCCATAGGAAGTTGCTCCCAACCAGGTCAAAGCTACCTTTAAATGGTAAAACAATTGCCTGATTAGGGTTATTAACATTCCTGGTAATGTTTACTGGTATTTGCCACCAAAACATTACTTGATGCAACGAACAGGCAGACCTTCAATTTTTCGGGTAAATGAAACCTGGTCCAAGGCCCCTCTCCAACTAATTTCATATGACACTCCCATTGTATTATCATTCGTCATATAACTATTGGTCCAGAATTGAGCCGTCTCCGTGAATTCATTAGGTAGGCTAAATCGCCCCAAATCATCGCGCGTGGCTGTGGGTCTTGCTGCGAATCCATAAACATCCGAACCTTGGCAATTCTTCCAACCACTGCGTGCTTTTAGTTTGCTTCCAGCCAACTCAATAGAACATTCTTTTTTCATTTTTTCCAGCTGTTTGTTCAAATCGTATACATCAATTCCTTCGGCCCTTTTGGTTTGAATTTTCTGTTCCAGGTTTTTGATATTAACCTCTAACTGTACCTGTAAATTCTGGAAATCTACATGGCTTGGAATACGCCAACCCTCAGGGGCTAACCCCCTTTTATCGGCCATGGCATAGTAATTATACAAAATACCATACTGTGCTTTGTTAGCGGGATCATTGTTTACATAACAAAATGCAGGTTTACCTTCAGCTGCATAGTTGTACCATTCATCTTTTGTTGTTACTTCCGGAATATCGTCGCCGTTTCTAAACTTGGTTACGGTTAGGTTCTCCGCCATCCAAACCTGGCTTCCTATCACTGCCTGCCTAGCAACAAAAGGCTTTTGGAATTCTCCGTTGATAAACTTACCCTTCTGGACCGATTTATTCGCCAGAATCAATGTTCCATCGCCATTTGGCAAACCCGCCCATTGACCCTCGTATATTCTTCCGTCCTTGTAAACCATTTTGCCCAAACCATTTTTTGAACCATCTGTCCAGTTTCCGGTGTAGGTTCCGGTACTGGACACCTCCGTACCCTGACCATTTCTTGAATCGTTGGCAAATTGTCCTTTGTACGTTGATCTCTCCACTGAGCCATCCTCGGGGTTTATGAATTCTGATAAGGACTCGCCATAACCCACCATTTTATCTTCATTCCAGGTGCCGGTGGTGGTTGATTCATAACCTTCACCACTGGAAATAAGTTTCCCTTTGCCTTGCTTCATGCCATTGGACCACAGGCCCTCATAGGTTTCAAAACCAATCATGAACTCAGTTACTTCTTTACCCTGGCCTTGTTTGTTCCCGTTAACCCATTCTCCGGTATAGGTCCATTCCGTCATATCCGTTTCGCCACTGGAAAAGCGCCTTGTCATTTCTCCTTTGCCATGGGGCAATCCTTCGTGAAAATAGCCAACCTAGGAAGAAACGTTGTTCATGCTGGTTTCTTCTTTTGGGAA
>CANKVN010000012.1 GCA_947487055.1 Flavobacteriales bacterium | reverse complement strand
AAAAAATGCCTTTTCGGGCGTGAAAGTTAGCCTTCATTACGCGCTGAAGGCGTTGAACAATGTGAATGTGCTTCGCTTGTTGAAACAGGAGGGAGCCGGCCTTGATGCGGTTAGCATCCAGGAAGTGCATCTAGGTTTGAGGGCAGGTTTTTCCCCTGAACAAATCATGTTTACCCCAAATTGTGTTGATTTTTCTGAGATCGAAGCAGCCGTTGCACTAGGTGTTCACATTAATATTGATAACATCAGCATCCTGGAGCAATTCGGTCACCATTACGGGGGCACCATAAAATGCTGTATTCGCCTCAATCCGCACATCATGGCCGGAGGGCACAGCCATATTTCTGTTGGCCATATTGATTCTAAATTCGGCATCAGCATATACCAGATGCGCCATGTGTTGCGCGTGGTGCAAAGCCATAAAATGCAGATAAATGGATTGCACATGCACACGGGCAGCGATATTTTGGATGCAGATGTGTTTTTGCGAGGTGCAGAACTTTTGTTTGAGGCTGCTGCAGACTTTCCGGATCTGGAGTTTATGGATTTTGGCAGCGGATTTAAAGTTCCTTACAAAGAGGGTGATTTTGTTACCGACATTGAAGATACAGGAGCGCGCATATCAGAAGCCTTTAAGGCATTCTGCAAAAGCTATGGCAGGGAATTGGAGCTATGGTTCGAGCCAGGTAAATTTATTGTGAGTGAATCCGGTTATTTGCTCGTAAAAGCCAATGTGATTAAGCAAACCACCAGCACGGTATTTATTGGCGTAGACAGCGGTCAGAACCATTTAATCAGGCCTATGTTTTACGATGCCTATCATCGCATAGAGAACGTGAGCAATCCAGAGGGTTTGCCAAGGCTATATTCTGTGGTAGGCTACATTTGCGAAACAGATACCCTGGGCTACGACCGCAAGATTGCCGAAGTTCGAGAAGGCGATATTTTGGCCATTTACAATGCCGGAGCCTATGGATTTACCATGAGCAATAATTATAATGCGCGTTTTAGGCCCGCAGAAGTGCTGGTGATTGATGGCGTGGCCAAACTTATCCGCCAAAGAGAAACTTTCGAGGATTTGATCCGCAACGAAGTGGAAGTTATTTAAGGTTTTACCACCCTGATAATTGGTCTGAAGCCAATGTTGTTCTGTCCTTTATCTTTATTTTGAAAATAAAGGGCACCAGGCTGCAGGAAGTAGGGGTCATCCCCCCACGAGCCTCCTTTGATTACCATCAGGTCTTTGAGCTTTTCACCCCTTACAAACTTATCCAGCGTGCTCGTGCTATGTGTTTCATATACATTTGGAACCAGCCGACCAGAAATTGTATAAATGTATTCTTTATGGTTAAATAAATGGTTTATTGCCTTACTGCGGGTCCACTCGGCAACATTGCCCATAATATGGAAAACACCTCCAATCGGTGCTATACCATTTATTTCTGCTGTAAAAACATAATAGTCTAAAGGTGAAGGTTTAATGGGTGCGAGTCTGGCACTGAACCAAGGGCCTGAAATCACCTTGTTTTGATTACCCGGTGAGGCAAATTGAAGGTAGGTGGGTTTGGCTAGTTTAAGTTTGTTTTTTTGTTCATGTTGCTTTACTGCATAGTAATAAATATGAATCCACTCGTCCGAACTTGGCAAATCCACCGCTACACGTTGAGGAATATTTTTCTTTTTTAAGATTTGGTTTAAACTGTCCTGTAGCCACTGGCAATATTCTTTTGCTTGATTGTATGAAACTCCACAAACCGGATAATTATCATAGGCAGGATGCTGATAATAATAATGCGAAAAGGGTTCGTTGAAATGTTTGGGTCCAATCCAGCAATTGGTATCGGGCGTATAGGCAGGATTGCGATTTGCTTGCACGAATTTGCGGTAGGCGGCATTGCTCACTTCTGTTGGCAGAAAAAAGAATCCGCCATGTTTTGCTTTAAAATCGAAATGATACAAGGCCAGGATGGTGTCGTATCCTTCGGTGGGTTCAACCCGGATGCTGTCTGGTGTAAGATGCTTCCAGTCTTTTAAAACCTTAGTCAGCGATGGCAATGGTTTCTCCGCCGGGATTATGCTATCCCCTGGCTGGTAATAGTATCGGGTTCTGATTTCTTCAGGAATATTGTACGTCTGAGCATTTACAGCAGTTGCAACCTTTAAGAAAATACAGAGAATCAAATAGCGCATCATCGCAATTTAATACAACGAGAGGTCTATCCCAAAAATTTGAGATAACGATTAATATTTTATGATTTCGGTGTGTGGGAAATTCCGGCTAAACGGAGTCAAAGTGATGCAACCGTTTCTTTCACCGCTTCCAGGTTGGGCATGTCACCGGGATTTTCCAGTACTTCGGCGTAGCGAATAATGCCATCCTTATCGATAACAAAAGCGCTGCGCTTGGAAACACCTTTCATGCCAAAAATCCACTCTTCATAAAGGCTGCCGTAGGCGCGGGAAACATCTTTATTAAAATCGGAGAGAAGATTGAAATTAAATCCTTCATCTTTTTTCCATTTTTCCAAGGTGAAGACAGAATCAACAGAAACACCGAGGATTTCCGCATTCATATTCTGGTAGTCGTGCAAGCTGTCGCGCATTTGGCAAAATTCAGCAGTGCAAACACCGGTAAAAGCTTGTGGAACAAACAATAATACCACGTTTTTGCCCGAAAAATCGGAAAGGGATACTTCTTTTTTCTGGTCGTTGAATAACGTGAAGTTGGGAGCGTTTTGGCCTATAGATAGAGTCATACTTTTAATAACAAGAATGGCATAAAAAGGTTTAAAACATCACCGGATTAAAGAAGGTCCGTTTGTTCAGTTTTAAATCTTGCAACATGCCGGATTTTGGACGGATGCTGAAGGTCCATTGTTTGGCAAAGCCGGATGGAACCCAGTTAAAGTCGATTTGCCAGCAGTGCAGGTTTCGGCTAACACTAAACTGGCTTGAGGCAAATTCTTTGTCGTGTAAATCGTAACCTGTGGTGTAGCCTATCTTCCATTCAGGTGTAAGGCTGATGTCACCGCTAATGTTGACGCGGTTTGTGCCAATACGATTTGCTTTTTGGATTGCCTCAGCGTTATAATCAAAGATATAAGTGAGTGCTATGTTCCAGGGGATATCGAAATGGAAATAATCATCGGGGCGGTTGTTCACATCCTTCTTCTCCGGGTCTTCTTCATTGCCTTTGGGTTTTACGGCAGCGCCGTCGCTTTTTCCTTTAAACATCGCCGGATTGATTCTTGTGCTAAGGCTAAGGCCCGCATTGCGCATGCGCAGAGGTGCTTTTTTATCCTGCAACAGGTAATATTGCACGTTTTTAAGCAAAGAATCCCGCTGATACAAACTGAAAGCAGAGCGTGCAGTTATATTTATCGTTTTGAGTAAAGTGGTGTTGAAATTTGCCTGAATATCCGACCACTTAAATTTGGTCGCGGCCAGGTTGTAGCGGCCAGTAAAGCTTAGTTGGTCAATGAGGTTGAATTTCTCCAGTTTTTCTTTGCCATTGCTGTCTCTGCTTACCACTTTTTTGCCCTGAAGGTTGTTGTTGATGCCCAGGCCCACATAGCCGCTTTCAGCCTGACTTTGTCCGCCACCATAAATGCCTTTTTCAAACCGGTTGTAACGGATGATTTTGCCGGCAGTATCGGTGTAGTTCTGTTCCCAACCTTGTAATGCTGCATTTATTTTTGGCTGATAGCCAATGTTGATGGTTGGGGTAATGGTATGCCTAAGTGCTTTTACTTTTCTGGCATCGGGCCGCTGAAATGTACCGTAAATGTTGGTGGTGAACCCGGTGTTGAAATCCCAGTTGTTGAGGCGGTAAAAACCGTCCTTTTCCGTGTTGATGATTTTCCCGTTGGTGTCCATTGATTTTTCAGTCGACTTGAAATACCAGGTTTCGCGGTAGTTTATTGCAGGAGTCATATTCACAATGCCATTCAGCAGCTTTATGTTGGTATTGATGGGCAGGCTGTGACTCACCCCGGTTTGTGTTTTTTGCAATGCCTTTTTGTAATCGCGGCTAAAAAGTATGCTGTCTTTGGTATTGATAACATTGCTGAATTGCATGTTGTAGCTCAACCGCAATTGCTCATACCATTTGCTTCCACTGCTATTTTTCCCTGCAAAAGGGGTGAGTGAGGAAACACCGATGTTCATCGTGGGCAACTCAAGCCTAAAATCCCTGTTTGCGGTGTTTTGGGAGTGACGCGCAGCGGCTGTGAAATTTACTTTATTACGGAAAAATGTCTTGCCAAAATTGATTGAACTTTGAAACTGTTGGTTGTTGATGCTATTGATGTCCCGCGAATTGAACCGGTTAAAATTGCCGGTTTGTATGTTGATATTTCCGTTTAAGGTCATGCCGGGAAGGCGCTTTGGATCTACTGCAAAGCTTCCTAGTAAATTAAGGTCTAAATTTCTTTTGAAATCAGGGCTGCTGCGCTCAATGCCATTGCCAAACCAGCTCGCACCCAAACTGAAATTGCTGCGGTAATAATACCGTTTAATCAGGTTGGAAGCTATGCCCAAACGCAAATCGCCATTTAAATAGGCATCTGTGGTTAGCGTAAGGTCTGCATGTTCGCCCAAACCCAGGTAATAACCAAAATTTTGCAGGTAGAAACTTTTATTGAACTGGTTATAACCATAGCCGGGAAACAAAATCCCATTCCGTTGTCCTTTTTTGAGTGGGGCAATGCCAAACGGAACAGCCAAAGGTGTTGGAACATCCTCAACCACCAGATTCGCAGCCCCGAACAAGGCTTTGTTGTTTGGAATAACCTTGATGCGGTTGGCGTTGAAGTAAAAGTGCGGATGGTCTTCGTTGCAGGTCGTTATTTTTCCACTTTGGCCGATAAAACTTCCGTCATCCTGTTTCAGTACTTTGTTTAATTGAATTACAATTTCATCCTGGGTGAGGCGCAGCCCGTAAACCCTGCCTTTCTTGCTGTTGCTGTTATACCTGATACTGTCTGCTTTATAGGTGTCCCCACCGTCTTTAAGCACGGGTAAATTGCTGTATTTGCCCAAACTATCAGGGCCTCCTTTGGCGAAAATTTCTTTTTTGTTGAGGTCGATTTCAATAAAATGAGCAGTCAGGTCCATATCGCCGTATACAATACCTGCAGTTTTATATAAAAAGACTTTATTTCTTTTCAAATCAAACCAAATAGAGTCGGCCGCCTGGTAGGTGATGGGTTTGTCCAAATCACCCTTGGGTCTTTTAATGGTGATTTTAGGAGTGTCAGCGGAATTCGACACCTGTCCAAAAGCCTTGCTGCTATTGATGTTGAGGGTTAATAAAATGTATAATCCCAGCACCTTCCACAATGGTAGTTTAAAAAGTTTTTCTTGAAAGGTTGTAAGCATGCAGCTGATACCGCGAAATTCGTCAAAAACTTTGCCAATATGAAGGTGTTTTTACGAAACATTCAAAATTTTGGCAAGGTTTATGAACCAATAACCTGCTGACCCTTATGCGTATTGTAATATTCAGTTTTCTTTTGGCCCTGTTTTTTCTGGTTTTGCCTTCGGCTAAACCAATAAACCGCATGCCCGCCAAGCAATTAAAAACCATTGTCATTGATCCCGGGCATGGCGGTCTGGATCCTGGTTGCAACGGGGCAAACGAAATTTGGGAAAAAGCCGTTACCCTTGCTGTTTCCCTGAAATTAGGCAAATTGATTTCCGACAGCCTGGAAGATGTGAATGTGGTGTTTACCCGAAATACGGATAAATTCGTTGAGCTTTGGGAACGCCCCAATATGGCCAACAGGATTAAAGCCGATTTATTTATTTCCATTCATTGCAACAGCAACGTCAACACAACCGCTGCCGGTTCTGAAACCTATTTTATGGGGCTGCACAAAACCCAGGGGAACCTGGATGTAGCCAAGCGCGAGAATGCGGCAATTAAGTTTGAAAGCAATTATAAAACCAACGACCGGTATGGTGGTTTTGATCCCAATTCACCCGAAGGGCACATCATCTTTACCCTGGTTCAAAATGCTTTTTTACAGCAAAGCCTAAAATTCAGTTCCTTGGTGGAAGCCCAAACAAACAAAATATCCAGGATTAAAAGCCGTGGTGTTAAACAAGCTGGATTTTTGGTGTTGTGGCAAGCCGCAATGCCATCTGTACTGGTGGAAACAGGTTTTTTGACCAATACCGGTGATCGTGGTTTTTTGAAGTCAGAAGAAGGGCAGAAAACCATTGCAAAAGGGATTTTTCGTGCTGTTAGGCAATATAAAAAGGACCTGGAAAAAGCATTTGCTTCCAAAGGTGGAGAAAGCAGTAAACGCACGGATGACAGCAGTGCTGTGCAGCGATAATGAATTTGCAGTATCTTTGAAAAAATCTACAAACTGTGTTTAAAGGCGTATCTAAGGAAACCAAGGTAGGAAGTTTAGCTGCTGTAGCCATTACAGTGCTTATTCTGGGTTATAATTATATGGTGGGTCGCGATAATCCCATTGGTGGAGCTCGGGAATTTGTGATTTTATATGATAGTACCCAGGGTTTGGCAGAAAATACCGCTGTAATGTATAATGGTTATAGGGTAGGCCAGTTAAGAAGTATGGTGATGGATCCTGCTTCCGGTAAAGTGGTCGCGGGCATTGATATATATAACGATATCAAAATTCCTGAAAATTCAAGAATTAAAATAGAAGCGTCAATACTTGGTGCAACCAGCATGAAACTGGTGCTTGGGAATTCCAAAGTACTTGCCGAAGATGGAGATACGCTATTGCCTATGTACTCGCAGGATGTGATGGCGATGGTGAATGAAAAAATTGCCCCGATAGCCTCCGGAGCAGATTCTTTGCTCACGCACCTCAATTCCCTTATAGCCAGACAAAGCGTTGCTCAGGCTTTCGACGAGCTTCCGGTGGTTTTGGCTTCGCTAAACAGAACAGTTTTAGAAATTCAGTCTGCAGTAGCTGCCGCAAGGCCGGGATTAACCAGTACCTTAGATAACACAGGCCGCTTTGCTTCCAATTTGGAGCAATACAACAAAAAGATTGAAAGCAGCCTGGGCAATCTGCAACGCACCACGGCAAAGCTTGATAGTGTTCAACTCGATAAAATCGGGCAGTCTCTGGAATCAACAGTTGCCTCCTTGTCCGTTATCACTAAAAACATAGAACAGGGCAATGGCTCGCTGGGTAAGCTGGCTACCGATCAGGTGCTCTATGATAATTTGGTTAAAACAACCAAAAACCTGCAGGTGCTAACCCGTGATATTAACCGTTATCCCGAAAAGTATCTGCCTTTGCCATGGGGAAAGGGACAGCGTAAACGGGCAAAAAAGGCCAGTGAAAAGGCTCAGCTCCAAGATTCTGCTTACGGCACCAAATAACGAGGTTTAGGCCTCTTCCGGGGTGAACAGGTGAATGGCTTTACGGTTTTTTCTGGCCTCATAAATCCAGATCATCCACAACATATACAGCAGGTTGTAGAAAAAATCCTCTACCGGTATTCCGTATTGCATGCCGCTAAGCAAAGATGGTATACGTATGCCCAAATTTTGGCTGTTGTCATAAATCAATACTGGCAATCCGGTTAAGAGGCCATTAACGATCATCATGGGAATAATACTAACGAACCATGCAATGTAGAGGTGGGTCATGTATCGGCCACGCGTAACCAGTAGCTGGTTTAACAGGGTAAATGCCAGTAAAATTGCAGTAACAGCGGTGTAGAGTTTGTTGTAATGGTTGATGGTTACGAAAATGCATAGCATAAGCAGCAATAAGGATACAATGCGTCCGAAATTCCTGTGTTCCAGTTGGGGTAAATAATGCCTCAGGCAAGCATAAATGAAAAGGCAGGCATACGGTACCGAAATGAAAAAGAAAATTTCCTCCCAAGGGAGGTTAATCAGGTAAAAACCGCTCACAAATTCCGGATTGAATTTCCAAACCCCCAGGGCGGTGAAAATAATATCCCAAAGCAAATAAACCCCCGAACTGATGAGCGCTGCAGAGAAGAAATAGCGCCAGCTTTTATAAAATGCAACCTTCTTGTCAAATGACAAAAAAAGCGGTCCTGCAATGGTAATCAGGTCAATCCAGAAATAGGTACTCTTGCTCATGGGTTAAAAAAAAAGGCATCCTTGGATAGATGCCTTCAAAGTTCGGTTATTTACCTTATGCATTCATGCTGGTAAGGCCAAATTCTCTTCCATATTGAGCCAATTGCTCTCTCAATACGCGGCGTGCCACAAATATGCGCGTTTTAACGGTTCCAATGGGAATGTTTAACTCTTCTGCAATCTCGTGGTATTTGTATCCCTCAGCGTTTAAGGTAAAGGTTATTTTCAATTCCAGAGGAAGCTTATCGATGGCCTTTTCCAAGTCTTTACGAATGAAGGTTAATTCAGCGTCGTTGTCGATGCGGTGGGAGGGAAGATCGATGAAATAGGTGTTGTCCGTAGAATCCAGAAAGGTATTCCTTTTGCTGTCTCGGCGGTAGTTGTTGATGAAGCTGTTCTTCATAATGGTATACAACCAGCCACGAAGGTTTGTCCCTTCAGCAAATTTCTCTTTATAACGATACGCCTTCAACAACGTTTCTTGCACCAAATCCTTGGTGTCGTCCATGTTGTGGGTCAATGAAAGCGCGTAATTCCTCAGGGGCTGCAGCTCGTGAACCATCAATGCGTTGAAGTCAGACGATTGTTTTGTCATAGTGTTATAAGGCAAAGTTCAACAAAACAATGTTAATGTTCAAGTTATTTGTTGAATAAACTTGTTTTATAAGTTAAACACAAAAACCATTTGATAGATGCGTTTTTAGCTTAAACCCTTTGCTGTATTGGTTATAGTGGGTTTTAGGGTGTCTAAAAAATGACATTTGTTTGCTTTCTTTATGATATTGTTAAACAAAAATAAAATATCCTGTTGCATTTTTTACATCAACAAAAAAGCCGGACAAGCCGGCTTTTTGTTGAATATCAATAATTAAGGTTATACCAAAACGATTACTTTGTTCTTTAATACCTCCACCAGGCCGCCACTAACGTCAAAAGATTGTTTGTTGCTGCCTGCGTGAATACGAATGGTACCTTTGTTTAGGTTTGCAATTAATGGTGCGTGATTTTTTAAAATCTGAAAACTACCATTGATGCCCGGTAAGGTTACCATATCCGCTTCGCCATTAAACAAGGCTTTGTCTGGAGTGAGGATTTCTACATTCATTATGCAGCAGCTTCTTCCAACATTTTCTTGCCTTTGGCAACAGCATCTTCAATGGTACCAACCAGGTTGAATGCTGCTTCAGGATATTCATCAACTTCGCCATCCATGATCATGTTAAATGCCTTGATGGTTTCTTTGATGTCTACCAAAACGCCGGGGATACCGGTGAACTGCTCAGCAACGTGGAATGGTTGAGACAAGAAACGTTGAACGCGACGGGCGCGGTGTACAACCAACTTATCTTCTTCGCTCAATTCATCCATACCAAGAATGGCGATGATGTCTTGCAATTCTTTATAGCGCTGCAGCAATGCTTTTACGCGTTGTGCGCAATCGTAGTGTTCTTTGCCCAGTACGTCAACGTTGAGGATACGGCTGGTAGAATCCAAAGGATCCACCGCTGGATAAATACCCAATTCCGCAATTTTACGGCTCAATACCGTTGTTGCATCCAAGTGGGAAAATGTTGTAGCAGGTGCTGTATCCGTCAAGTCATCGGCAGGTACATAAACGGCCTGAACCGAAGTAATTGAACCACGGGTTGTTGAAGTAATACGCTCCTGCATCACACCCATTTCTGTAGCGAGGGTTGGCTGATAACCTACCGCTGAAGGCATACGTCCCAAAAGGGCAGATACTTCAGAACCGGCTTGCGTGAAACGGAAAATGTTGTCAATAAAGAAAAGGATATCGCGACCTGCGCCTTGGCCGTCGCCATCACGGAAATATTCCGCTACGGTCAATCCGCTCAAAGCAACACGTGCACGTGCTCCGGGAGGTTCGTTCATCTGGCCGAAAACCAAGGTAGCCTGACTCTTGCTCAGTTCTTCAGAATCAACCTTGCTCAAGTCCCATCCACCTTCTTCCATGCTCTTGTTGAACTCTTTACCATATTTGATTACTCCGGATTCAATCATCTCGCGGAGCAAATCGTTTCCTTCACGGGTACGCTCACCCACACCGGCAAATACCGACATACCGCTGTATGCTTTTGCAATGTTGTTGATGAGTTCCATGATGAGTACTGTTTTTCCTACACCAGCACCGCCAAACAAACCAATTTTACCACCTTTTGCATACGGCTCAAGCAAATCAATTACTTTGATACCTGTGAACAAAGGTTCAGCAGAGGTGCTTAGGTTTTCAAAACTTGGCGCTTTTGCGTGAATGGGGCGGCCATTGGAAGCGTCGGTTGCTTGCATGCCATCGATGGCTTCGCCAACAACGTTCAGCAATCGACCGCGGATACCTTCACCAATAGGCATGGTGATAGGGTTGCCTGAGTCGATGGCATCCATGCCGCGGCGCAAACCATCTGTACTGTCCATCGCAATGGTGCGTACAATGTTTTCACCGAGGTGTTGTTGCACTTCAAGCACCAATTTTTGCCCGTTTTCGCGGGTAATGTTTAGCGCATTATAAATGTTCGGAAGGGTGGAGCCGGGTTCGTTGAAACTTACATCGACAACGGCGCCAATGATTTGTGAAATTTTACCTACGTTAGCCATGAAGTCTTTTGGAACCGCAAAGGTAACAATTTATTATGGCCTTTGCTATCGGAATTTGTATTTTTTTGCCCAGAAATTTCGTCTTATATATAAGGATAGTCTTTCCGCCATTTTTCGTGTGTTTAATCCGCCGATAATCCTTAATTTCGCCCTGTAAAATGGACCGTAATACGATAATTGGCTTTTCCCTCATTTTTCTCATCCTGGTGGGATACTATTGGTGGGCCGCTCCTTCTGAGCAAGAATTGGCAGTGCAGCGCAGGTACGATGACAGCATCGCAAAAGTAGAGGCTGCTGCTAAAACAAAAACAACCTCCACGGATACAGCGGATACAAAAGTGTCTGAAGTAGCTGCAAAAGACAGTTCCTTGCTCAACAAGGTTTATGGAGGTTTTGCGCCCCAATTTGGTGGAGATGCTGCCGAGTATACCCTGGCCAACCAGTCCGTTGCTGTTACTTTCTCCAGCATGGGTGGCCGCCCTGTGCAGGTTAAATTAAACCAATACCAACGTGCAGATTCAACTGCATTGATTTTGCTGGATAAAAAGCATCAGGAATTTTATTACGAAATCACCACCAAAAACGATGTTCTAAGAACCGATAAATTTAATTGGAAAGTGTCAAGCAAAACCGATAACAGCATTGCTTTTCGGTTGGAGAATGGTTCTGGTGGGTACATAGAGCAGGTTTATACGCTTTCCGCCCAGGATTACCTTGTTAATTATTCGGTTAAGGTAGTTGGACTGGACCAGGAGTTTCAGCGCAACAATGATTTCAAACTGGTTTGGAAAGCCATGCTGCACAAGCAGGAAAAATCCATGCAGTTCGAGAGCCAGCACAGCACCATTGCTTATAAGGTTCCCGGCGAGCACCCCGAATTGATGTCGGCGAGCAGCCCCGAAAAGGTGGATAAATTGCCAAACAAAGTGCAATGGGTGGCCTATAAACAGCAATATTTCAACGCTACCTTAATCAATAAAGATGGTTTCGCCAACGGAAGTAACCTTGCATGGGATCAAACCAAGGAACCTGATTATGTTAAGGATATGCGTTCGGAGCTCTTCTTACCTTATAATAAGGAGCCCGAAAAAACGTGGAATATGGCCTTTTTCTTTGGCCCAAACAGCTACAAAACACTGCAAGCGGTTAATCCTGGTTTTAAAGACCACGAACTTCAACGCATGATTCCCATGGGTTGGGGCGTTTTTGGTTGGGTGAACCGCTGGATGGTATTGCCAATATTTAATTTCCTGGATGGCAAGATTGGAAGCATGGGTATTTTGATTCTTTTGCTTACGCTGATTATCAAGTTCATTCTTTTGCCATTGGTATACAAAAGCTATATCTCAACAGCTAAGATGCGCATTCTGAAGCCTGAAATAGAGCAGATTAAAGAGAAGTACGGCAACGATATGCAAAAAATTCAGGTTGAAAACCTGGCTTTGTATAAAAAAGCGGGTGTTAATCCAATGAGCGGTTGTGTTCCAATGCTCCTGCAGATGCCCATTTTGTTCGCTTTGTTTCAGTTTTTCCCTGTATTGTTTGAACTCAGACAGAAGACCTTTCTGTGGAGCCATGATTTAAGCACATTTGACAGTATCCTGGACCTTGGATTTCACATCCCCGGCTATGGTGATCATATCAGCTTGTTTACCTTGCTCATGACCATTTCAACCTTGATATACACGCACCTGAACAATCAAATTTCCGGTGTTACAGGACAGATGAAGTGGATTGGATATTTCATGCCGGTAATTTTCCTTGGTGTATTGAACGATTATCCAAGCGGTTTGACCTGGTATTACTTCGTAAGCAACATGGTTACATTCGGTCAGCAGTTTGCTATCCGCCGTTTGGTGGATGATCAGAAACTGCATGCCCAGATTGCAGAAGCCAGAAAAAAACCGGTTAAAAAGAGCAACTTCTCCAAGCGTTTGGAAGATGTTATGAAGGCTCAGCAGCAAAAAACCAACGCTGCTTCGCGCAAGCCCGGCAAGAAATAATGTATTTAACCGGCAAGCTTATAGACTTTTCCGGGTAAGGACAGCACCATTTGCTTCATTTCCAATTCCAGCAGGAGCAGAGAGAGCCTGCTCATGGGTAGACCTGTGGCGAGCAACAGCTCATCTATGTGCGATTGTTTTTTTCGCAGGTTGTCTGCAATAAGTTTTTCCTCAGGAGTAAGGTTAAAAAACATGGTGGTTTGCCTGTTTTTACGCACACCAATATCCATATCCCAGTTCATTCCACGGGCAATATCTGCAGCGTTTTCGCACATACCGGCCTTCAGGTGCTTGATGAGGAAATTGCAACCTTCACTCATTTTGTCACCGGGCTTTCCCGGAACTGCAAATACATCGCGGTCATAGCTATGGGCAATCTGGGCGGTAATCATACTGCCGCCACGCACCATGCTTTCAATAACAATTACAGCATCGCTCATCCCCGCTACTATGCGGTTTCTGCGCGGAAACAAATCCGGGTGAAGGGTTGTGCCGCTAAACAATTCACTAACAACAGCGCCACCGTTTTCCAGCATTCGATCGGCAACAGCTTTATGGCGCAAAGGATAGACCAAGTCCAGCCCATGTGCAACCACGGCCACCGTTGGAATCTGTTCATCCAATGCAGTTTTGTGCGCAATAATGTCTATTCCAAAAGCAAGGCCACTGATGATGTGACAGGCATGCGGTTTCAAATCCGCAACAATGTTCTTGGTTATTTGGGCACCTGTAGCGGTATTTTTTCTTGTTCCTACTATGGCAGCTGTTCTCAGTGGGTTCAGGGCTGTATTGCCCCTGATGAACAATACTAGCGGGCTATCCAGAATTTGCTTCAGGCGGATAGGATAATCTGTTGAGGTATAAGGAAGTGCCCTTACGCCTTGTTTTTCGATAAATGTTAATTCCTTTTCCGCAGCGAGTGCCCCATTTTCCTGTTTAATGGCTTGAGCACCTATACTACCAATGCCCGGAATTTTCTCCAAAAGACGGCGTTTTTCTTTGAAAACGGCCTCTGCGCTGCCACAATGGCTAATGAGTATTTTGCCCGAAATGGGACCAATACCGGGGATTTGACTTAATGACAACAAATAAAACAATTCAGAATCTGACAAAATATTTAACAATTAATAAATAACAATGATAAAAAAATACCATTGAAATTTCAATTAATGTTTATAAAAATCTACTTATTCCAATCTAAAAAAGTTGGAAACACGTTGTTTAAATCAATCAGGGAATGATATATTCCATGAAAAAAGTGGGGTTTCCACCGCAATGCGTTACACCATGCTTAAGTTCTGTGGTGCCTTTAAGTAAGTAGCCATCCATGTTTTCTGTAGTGCTGTAATTGTACCCGAAGAACAAAATGGTATCTCCCTTTTTTGCCGATATTTCCAAAGATTCATTGTACTTGCCTTTTGGCTTGTTGTTCACCAATGCCTTGGATCCATTTTGTAAAACCCAGGTACAATCCCCACAAACTATTTTGGCTGTGATTTTTTCCGTTGCAGCAGTATTCGTTTTTTTACAGGCGCTGGAAAAAAAGAGAAGGCTAGCGGATATAAGTATAATGGGTTTTTTCAGAATCATGTGTCAAAGATAACCGGAAAGGGTTTCTGTTAATCGTTCAGTTTCAATACGGCCATAAAGGCGCTTTGTGGTATTTCCACATTACCCACCTGACGCATGCGCTTTTTACCTGCTTTTTGTTTTTCGAGCAGTTTGCGTTTACGGCTGATATCACCACCATAACATTTTGCAGTAACGTCTTTGCGCATCGCTGATATGTTTTCCCTGGAAATAATCTTGGCACCTACTGCAGCCTGAATCGCTATTTCAAACTGTTGTTTTGGGATAAGTTCTTTCAGTTTTTTACAGATTTTTTTACCAAGATCGTAGGCGTTGTCTCGGTGGATAACAGCACTCAAAGCATCAACCTGTTTGCCGTTGAGCATGATGTCCATTTTTACCAGTTTGCTTTCCTGGTACCCCAAAGGGTGGTAATCAAAGCTGGCGTAGCCGCGGCTGATGGTTTTTAGGCGGTCATAAAAATCAAATACAATTTCTGCCAGCGGCATTTCGAAAACCATTTCTACCCGGTCGGAAGTTATGTAAACCTGATTTTTCAAAATACCCCGTTTATCAAGACACAAGCCCATTACCGATCCAACATATTCCGATTTTGTGATGACAGAAGCGGTGATATACGGTTCTTCTACGTAGTCTATTTTTTCAGGTGGGGGCAAATCGCTGGGGTTGTTAACCAGGATTTTTTCACCCTTGTTGTCGTAAGCAATATAGCTAACGTTTGGTACTGTCGTAATTACGGTCATCCCAAACTCACGTTCCAAGCGTTCCTGTATAATTTCCAGGTGAAGCATTCCCAGGAATCCGCATCGGAAGCCAAAACCCAGTGCAGCGGAGCTTTCCGGCTCAAAAACAATGCTGGCATCGTTCAATTGCAGTTTGTGCATGCTTTCGCGCAGTTCTTCGTAATCTTCGGTATCTACAGGGTAAATGCCCGCAAATACCATGGGTTTCACATCTTCAAACCCGTTAATGGTTTCGGTGGTGGGATTTTCAAAATCAGAAATGGTATCACCGACTTTTACTTCCTTGGCATCTTTTATGCCCGAAATGATGTAGCCCACATCGCCTGCTTTAATTTCTTTTTTTGGCAGCAAATCCAGTTTCAGTACACCAATTTCATCAGCATGATAATCGTGGCCGGTATTCATGAATTTCACGTGCTGGCCAGTTTTGATGCTGCCATCGATAACACGATAGTAGGCAATGATACCGCGAAATGAATTGAATACCGAATCGAAGATCAGTGCCTTCAATGGAGCTTCCGGATTGCCTTTTGGTGATGGGACGCGGTCAATAATAGCCTTGAGAATGTCGTAAACACCATGTCCAGTTTTTCCGCTGGCAGGAATAATCTCTTCCCGCTTGCAGCCGAGCAAATCCACAATCTCATCTTTCACCTCTTCAGGCATGGCACCCGGAAGGTCTATTTTATTCAGAACCGGGATAATCTCCAATCCATGTTCAAGTGCCATAAACAAGTTGCTTATGGTTTGGGCTTCAATACCCTGACTGGCATCCACAATCAGCAATGCGCCTTCGCAGGCAGCGATACTGCGGCTTACTTCATAGCTGAAATCTACGTGTCCGGGGGTGTCAATTAAGTTTAAAATATAATCCTCCCCATCCAGTTTGTAATTCATCTGAATGGCGTGGCTTTTAATGGTAATTCCGCGTTCCCTTTCCAAATCCATATCGTCTAGGGTCTGGGCCTGCAAATGGCGTTTGTCTACGGTGCCGGTATACTCCAGCAACCGGTCTGCCAGGGTGCTTTTCCCATGGTCAATATGCGCTATAATGCAGAAGTTGCGGATGTTTTTCATAATCGAATTGCAAATATACGACAGGGATTAGGCTTTGGTGAATGGAATATCCCCAGTTTTAAGGATTTTCAATCTTGTTTACGATGGCCGAAACTGCCGGGCAAATCAATAGGTTTTTTTCTGCGAGGCTTAGCAAGGTGTGCATCTTCCGCATATTGGTGTGCGGGTATTCCCTGCATGCCTTTGGCCTATGATCATATACCTGGCAATAATTGTCTGCTCCCAAAAATGGACAAGGGGTTTGCTTCAATGCATAAATTCCGTCAGTATCCAAATATGCATATTGCGCGATAAAGTTCCCGGGCTTTAGGTGAAGGTGTTTTGCCAGCCGCTCAATGTCTTTTTCAAACAACATGGGAGAGGTGGTTTTGCAGCAATTGGCGCAGGTCAAGCAATCCGTTTCGTTAAATACTGCTTCATGGGCTTCCTCAAACTGTGTATCGAGATTTTTCGGAGACCGTTTTTTTAAATATCTTAGCTTTTGCACCAGCAGCGCAACATCCTTTGGCTTAATGGCATCTATGTTGTTCGTCGGGATTTCTTGCGGGTTCATTTGGTCTTGGCTGAGGTAGATGTTAGCGTTTGCAAAAATGCCAGTAGATCTGATTTTTCCCGGGTTGACAGATTCAAGGGTTTATTCAGGGTGGAATCCCTGTTGATGGCATCGGGGAATTTTTGAGAGGGATTGTTATAAAACTCAATTACAGCTTCCAGCGACTTGAACATTCCATTGTGCATGTATGGCGCTGTAATCGCTACGTTGCGCAGGCCAGGTACCCTGAATTTGCCAATATCTGTTGGATTTCCGGTTACGCTATACCTGCCGCTGTCGTTTAGGTTTTTCCCATTAAATAATCCGATGTTTTTAAACTCGTCGGCAGTGAAATCCGGGGAGAAATGACAATCAAAACATTTTCCTTTTTCCATGAAAATATCCCGGCCCCGCATTGCCGAAATGCTAATGGCTCCGGAATCTCCATCCATAAACAAATCAAACGGAGCATTCCCGGTTTCCAGGGTTCTTTCAAAGGCAGCAATCGCTTTGGCTGCAAGCTGGGCATTGGGTAACTGTTGGTATTGTTTTTTAAACCAATTTACGTATTGCGGATTGGCCTGCAGCCGTTTGTTGAGCTCCTCGATGTTCATCCCCATTTCTGCAGGATGTTGTATGGGTTGCAATGCCTGTTCTTCTAATGTAGCTGCCCTGCCATCCCAGAAAAAATAAGGCCTTCCTCCAAGATTGGTGAGGGGAGGAGCGTTGCGTGTGGTTGATTTTCCTGCAAATCCTTTAGAAAGGGCTGTTGTGTCAGAAAAAGCAAATTGGGGAATATGGCAATCCGCACAGCTGATGCTGTTGTTCAAGGAAAAACGCTTGTCGAAAAACAGGATTCGGCCCATTTCCGCCTCTGATAAATCTTCAGTTGGATCTGTTGCAGACAACATGGTAACCAGCAAGACAATGGCGGTTACCAAAAGGTATTTACTTCTACTAACCCTCGAAGCGGTCATATTTGTTCAGTATTTTTAACAATACTTCAAAGTCTTTGGGGTAGGGGGCTTCAATTCCAACCACTTCACCATCGGGTTTTCGGAAAGCAATAAATGCGGCATGCAAGGCAAACCGTTTCATTACCGGGCTGTCTTCGCCTTTGTGTTTTCTTTTGATTTCAGACAACAGGTGTATTTTGCCTCCATAAAGTTCGTCGGAAATGATGTGGGTGTTCTGGGATTCCAGGTGAACCCTTATTTGGTGCAGCCGGCCTGTAACCGGCTGACATTCAAGCAAAGAGAAATGCCTGAACAACGCTATGGTTTTGAAAAAAGTGGCCGATGGTTTCCCTGCCTTTTTGTCTATTCTTACCCTGCCGGGATGGTCGGAATTGATAGGCAAATCCACCAAATGATCTTCAAAACGAACCTGCCCTTCAACTACAGCATGGTAGATTTTTTCTACCTGCCGGTCTTCAAATTGAATGCTCATGTGGCGGTAGGCTTCTGCGTTGAGCGCAATGATTACTGCACCACTGGTTTCCCTATCCAGCCTGTGGCAAAGTGTGGCATCAGGGTTGAATTCCCTGGCCAGTTCAATCAGCGGAACACTGGTGAACTTGCCACGTTCGTGCAGCGATGGAACATACGGCGGCTTATTAACGACAAGGTAATTGTCGTCTTGGTAAAGGATCCAGGATTTAAATGTGGCCGCGTTGGATTTCATTCGTTGCGCATGCTCAACCGAATGCGGGTGAGTACATTTTTAGTTTGTTGTGCGAAGTCTCCATCCATCATCCATTTGTAATAACCGGGTTCATCTTTAAGCACTTGTTTTACGGTTTTACCTTTGTGTTTTCCAAAATTAAACAAGATTTCTTCTTGTTCGTTTTTAATGAACCTGCCAGCAAGGTCAGCCAAGTTATTCTGGCCGCTCATGCGGTGCAGTCCGTCTATCTCATTGGGTAAATCCTCGTAGCGCTCAATCTGGGCTTTCAAAACCGCCCAGGTGGCCATGGTGTCGGCCTCTGCACTGTGTGCATTCTCCAAATCCATGTCGCAATAAAATTTGTAGGCGGCTTTTAGGTTTCTTGGCTCTTTAAAATGGAAAATACGCTGCGCATCAATAAACCGGCGCTTTTCTACTTCAAACTCAATTCCTGTGCGGTAAAATTCTTCAACCAGCATCGGAAAATCAAATTTATTGCTGTTAAAACCGCCAAAATCGCATTCCTTTAGGAAGTTGTTTAACTCATTTGCCAAGGATTTAAAGGTGGGTTTGTCTGCCACATCTTCATCCGATATGCCATGAACAGCAGTAGCTTGCGGGGGGATGGGCATTTCCGGGTTGATTCGGTAGGTGCGCATTTCTTCTTGTCCTTCCGGAAATACTTTAATCATGCATATTTCTACAATGCGGTCTGCCGCTGTATTAATTCCGGTCGTTTCTAAGTCAAAAATTACCAGTGGACGTTTTAAGATAAGTTTCATTATCAGGGATTTTCTTCAGGATCAATGTTATGGTATAGGTCTGGTCTAAGTTTTTTTGTTCTTTCCAGGGATTGTTCCAATCTCCAGGATGCAATTTTTTGATGATCACCACTCAGTAAAACATCAGGAACATGCATGCCATTGAAAGTTTCCGGACGTGTATAAAGTGGTGGGGCGAGCAAGTCATCCTGAAAGCTGTCGGTAAGCGCGCTTTCCTCATTGCCAAGTACGCCGGGAAGCAGACGGATTAATGCATCTGCAATGGCAATGGCAGCGATTTCGCCTCCGCTTAATACGAAATCCCCCAGTGAAATTTCTTTGGTGACGTACTTATCCCTGATTCGTTGATCAATGCCTTTGTAGTGGCCGCAAATAATTATCAGGTTGTTTGTCAGGGAAAGTTGGTTGGCCATGCCTTGGTTGAGGTGTTCTCCATCCGGACTGGTGTAAATAATCTCGTCGTAGGATCTTTCGGACAACAGGTTTTCGATAATGGTGGAAAGCGGTTCAGCCATCAACACCATACCGGCACCACCTCCAAATGGATAATCATCAATCTGACGGTATTTGCCTATGCCAAAGTCATGCAGGTTGTGAATGTGGATTTCTGCCAGCTTTTTGTCCATCGCCCGCTTGGGTATGCTGTTGCTCAATGGACTTTCCAGCAGTGCGGGTACAGCAGATATAATATCAATGCGCAGCATTCTAAATGTTAAATTTCGGTTAGTCCTTCGGGAAGTTGCACCATGATGGTCTTTTTTTGTTCATCAATACCTTTAATCCAATCTTCTACGGCTGGTATCAACAATGTTTTACCCTCTTGTTCGGTAATCATCATCATTCCCTGGGGGAATTCCTGAACTTCTTTTATTATTCCGCGGTAATGGGAAGTGCTGTCATGAAGCATAAATCCAATAATTCCCTGAAAAGGGCCTGGTTTAGCCTTTTTTATGGAACCTGCAGGGATTGAAACGGGAAGGCCCAAATAGGCTGTTGCTGCTGTTTCAGAATCAATATCGGCCAGCTTTATTATTTGGCCGCCTTGAGAAACTTGTTCAATAAGAAAGGGAACCCCTTTTCCATCCAGTTCGATGAATAGGTAGTTCCCTTTTTTTATCCGGGTTTGGGCATCATCTCTCTCGAGAATGATGTTCAGTTCACCCCGAAAACCATGTTTTCCGGCAATCCGACCAATGGGGGTCAGTGGCGGAATCATGGCAATATTATTCGGCAGTTTCGCCATCGGCCGGAGCGTCGGCAGCGGGCTCTTCAGCAGCAGGAGTTTCCTCAGAGGCAGGGGTTTCCTCAGCAGCAGGAGTTTCTTCAGCGGCAGGGGTTTCCTCAGCGGCAGGGGTTTCCTCAGCAGCAGGAGTTTCTTCAGCGGCAGGAGTTTCCTCAACAGCAGGAGTTTCCTCAACAGCAACAGTTTCCTCTGCAGCTACTTCGGTGTTTTCTACCTCAGCAGCCAGTTCGCTATTTTGCTTTGATAAAACGCGGGCAGCAATGCTTTCACGCTTTTTCTCTTCAGCTTTGCGGGCTTCATCTTTTTTGCTGCTGCTTGCTTTTTCAAGGTTGCTGCGTTTTTCAGCAATTTTCTCGCCTTTGGTTACAACCCACTCTGCAAATTTAGCGTCCGCCTGCTCTTGGGTTATGGATCCTTTTCTAACACCAACCTGAAGGTGATGCTTGTAAAGAACGCCTTTGTAGCTCAAAATAGCGCGCGCTGTGTCTGAAGGCTGGGCACCGTTAGCCATCCATTGTACGGCTTTGTCCAGGTTAATGTCGATCGTTGCAGGATTGGTGATAGGGTTGTATGTACCGATTTTATCGATAAAACGGCCATCCCTAGGAGCACGCGAATCCGCCACCACAATGTGGAAGAAAGCACGTTTCTTCCGGCCATGTCTTTGCAATCTGATTTTAGTTGCCATTTGTCTTTGTCTTAATTTAAAACCCGGGTCTCCTACAAACCGGGGCCGCGAAATAAATGTATTTTATGCTAAAAACCAAGTAATTGCAATTATTTTCTTATTGTTTGGTGGTCTTTGCACTATTTGGTGTATCTTGTACTATGGTCCGCAAGTTAGTCAAATTGATTGCGTTCTGCTACATTGTAATACAACTATAAATCTCTTCGCCAAAATGCATATCCGAAATATACTAAGCTACAGCTGCTTATCTGTGCTGCTACTCTTGTCGTGCAACAAAGACCCCTTGTCCAAATGGAAAAAGCTTCATGGCGCTCAATGGAATGGAAGTTATGCAGCTCCCTTGGTTAATGCAGATCTAACGCTGAAAGACGCTGTTGATTTGGTTAGTTCAGATTTATTGAGCAACATGCCGGATCAATCTCCGGTAATTGTTTACGAGGCGCGGCACTTCTCCAAAAGGGGGGATGAGTTGTTTGCCTTAAATGATCAATCGTTTAATGGCCTTCTTGCGCTAACCACTGCGGAAGCAAATACCCTGAATACATCGGGTACTGTTAATGCGGTTAGGGATTTTGTTTTCAATTTTAATCCCGGCACAGGAGTTTCACTGGATTCAATCCTGCTGAAAGCGGGTGGGTTTTTGTTAAGTGCAGAAATCAATACCAGTCATCAAGGAAAATTGGTAATCGAATACCCTGATTTGAAAGTTGACGGAATTCCCATAACCCTTGAAACCACCTGGAGCACAGGAGGTGTAATCACCCGGAACTTAAACCATCAGGTCGGTTCGCTGGAAAACCTATCGCTCAGCGAGGGGAATTTGGGTTTCAACCAATTGAGGATGAAGGCCAGCTTACAATTAACCAAAAGTGGTGCTGTTAGCGGTGGCGATCAGGTTCAGTTAAATGCCAATACACAAGGTTTGAAATTCAGAAAAATATATGGTTTGCTGGGTTCATTCAATCTGCTGGCGGTTAAGGATTCACTGGATTTATCCCTGTTTACCAACAATATCCTAAATGGCAATATTCAGTTTGAAGATGCCCGGGTGAAATTGTTGTTCCAAAACAGTGCAGGTTTTTCTTATCAATATTCAATTTCCCAGTTGGCACTGTCTTATAATGCCGCTGCACCTGCCAATATTTCAGCGTATCCTTCAACAGGAAGCTTTTCGGGTGCTGTATCTGGCCCGGTGGTTTCTACCGCAAAAGATTCTGTTTACATAACGCAGGCATCGGGCAGCAATGTAGCAATCTTAATGAAACAGGAGCCCAACAGCTTGTTATATACCGTTTCTGCCAATGCTGGTTTGGGGAAATCTTATTTGTGGGACGAAAGCACACTGGGATTAACCGTATCGGTAGAATTGCCGCTTTTTGTGAGTACCAAAAACCTGGTTCTGGAAGATACGACTGATGTGAACCTGGGGTTAGGCAAAGAGGCAGAATATGTAGAAATGATTAAATTGAAAATGCAAGCAGAGAACGGAATTCCTTTGGGTGCCGCTATTCAGCTGTATTTTATGGATGCTTCTTTCCAAACGCTGGATTCATTAATTCAACCATTTCGGTATGCGCTAAAACAGGCAGATGTGGATGCCGGAGGAAATGTGATTGCCTCGTCGAAAGATCAATGGGAGCTTGTGCTGGAAAAACCCAGGATTAAAAATATCCTTAATGCCAAAAAAGTGAGAATCAAGGCCTGGATACCCACGTCTAATTTTGGTGGAAACGCCATACCGGTGAAGATTACCGCCAGTCAAAAAATAAAAATCAAATTGGGTGCTGAAATTAAATTATCTGCCGATGCTACGTTTTAAAAATACCATCTTTTTAGCGCTCCTGCTGTTTGGCACTTCGCGGATTTTTGCGCAGCAAAATTTCAGCCTGTATCACATGGAGAGTTTGCCACAGCGGCAATCGCTAAATCCGGCTTTGTTACCAGACAGTAAATGGTTTTTGGGCTTCCCTGCCGCAAGCAGCTTCGGACTTCAGGTTACCAATACAGGTTTTAACCTCAATGCAGTTAACAACGCATTGTTTTTAAAAAATGCAGATACCAGTGTACTGAACCTAAACAAGCTGCTTGATGTTTTTAGCAAACAAAACTATGTTAGTGTAAAGGCAGACCAAACCTGGTTGAATTTTGGGTTTAAGTACAAAAAGCACTTCTTTTCTGCCAATATTACAGAAAAAGCAAGTATAAAATTGGGTTACCCCAAGGATTTGTTTCGCTTTATTATTGATGGAAATGGAGGCCCCAACCTTGGTGAAACCTTCGATTTTAGGTTTAGCGCTGATGCCATGCATTATCGCGAACATGGCATAGGTTATGCCTTTTCGCCAACACAAAAACTAACCCTGGCGGCCAAAGTTAATTTTCTCAAGGGTTTGAGTCTGATTGAGCTTAAAGAAGCATCTTTAAAAGTGAGAACCCGTCCAGAAGACTATGCTTACGAAATCAGCAGCAACCTGGAATTGAATACCGCGAGTTCGCTGGGGCCGATTATTGATGCCAATGGCAGCCTTAGCAATCCGGATGTAAGAAAATTGTTTACCGGCATCCGAAACAATGGCATTGGGTTAAACTTGGGTGCTTCCTATGTTGCAACCCCTAAGATAAACCTATCGGTGGGGCTCAATGATTTGGGATATATCAACTGGAAGCAAAATGCCCGTAGCATTGTGTCTTCCAACCCCTCGGCGACGTTTGTTTTTGATGGAATTCCGATTCAATCCAATGATTCACAATTTGTTCCTGAAAAATACTTCTCCCAGCTGGCAGATTCATTGCTAAACCTGTTTGGTGTGGATACCGTTAACCGGACGTTTAGGAGCTCGCTCAGCACAGAGTTGTTTGTAGGGGTGAACTACCGGTTGGCCGAAAACCTGAAATTGAATGCCTTGTTTTATGGTGATGTTTATAACCGCCGTTTTTATGGTGGATTAACACTGGGATTGTATTGGAGGCCTGTGAAAATATTCAGCATTAACCTAACCAATACGTTTTATGGCAGGGCCTGGTTAAACCCCGGTTTTGCTGCTGCCATCAATGCCGGACCTGTGCAAGGTTATTTGGTTGCTGAAAATTTCCTGGCACCTTTAATGCCGGGTATTGCCCGCGGGGCTGCACTCAGGATGGGCATTAACCTCACTTTCGGCAGAATGTCTAGCAGGACTAATACCAAGGGTTCAGGGAAACAGGGAGATGCAGCACCAATAGATCCTACTTCTATTCATTAAGCATCGCCAAGTATGCGCATTTTGGCAAATTTCAAAACCAGTTTCTTTTCACCCAAACCTTCAAAATTTACGGTTGCTTTCAGGCTATCGGCATCTCCATCCATAGCGGTAACAACGCCTTTGCCAAATCGTTGGTGCTGGACATGATCCCCGGTTTTTAATCCCGTAAGGTCGCCTTCAACAAAATTGGGATCGGCTGCAGGTATTGGGGTGTTCTGTTTAAACGGGTTTCCAAGTAAAGTGCTGACTTTGGTAGTTTTTATACCGCTTTGTCCAAATTCACGCTCAGCAAACAACGCATTGATTGGGTTTTCTTTTTTCATGCCGGCCAAACTCATGTCCAGGAATTCCTTGTCTATCTCGTCAATAAACCGGCTTGGCTCGCATGGAGTAAGGCTTCCGTACCTGAATCGGCTGGTGGCATAACACAAGGTGAGTTTCTTTTCGGCACGGGTTACGGCAACATAAAACAACCTGCGCTCTTCCTCCAGTTCTGCACGCGAGCTTAGGGCCATCTGAGAAGGGAACAAATTCTCTTCCATGCCCACAATGTATACATGAGGAAACTCAAGGCCTTTACTGCTGTGTATGGTCATCATGTTTACACAATCGCGGTCAGGGTCTTTGTTTTTTTGGTCGTCGGTGTATAACGCAACCTCCTCCAGGAAATTGGGTAAGGTCTTTTCTTTTTCGCTTTGATCGTCTTCCGTAAACTCCTGTATACCGTTCAATAATTCCACGATATTCTCGTAGCGGCTAACCCCTTCCACGGTTTTATCCTCATAAAGTGTTTTCATCAAACTGGTTTGTTTGGCAACATGTGTTGCGAGGTCAAAAGCATTGTGTGTGGAGGTCATACCCATAAAGCTTTTCAGCATCATGGCGAAATTTTCTACCTTTCCTGCTCCAGATCCCAGTTCAGGGTAGTGGCGCGCGTTGGATACGATATCCCAAACAGTAACCTTGTGTTCCGAAGCCAGAAAAAGCAAGCGATTTACTGTGGTATCGCCAATTCCACGGGCCGGGTAATTGATGATGCGTTTCAGCGCCTCTTCATCGTTGGGGTTGATGGTTAAACGCAAGTATGACAGAAGGTCTTTTACTTCTTTTCGCTGGTAGAAACTGGTGCCGCCATAAATGCGGTAATCTATTCCCAGACGCCTAAGCGACTCTTCAAAGGTTCTGCTTTGGCTGTTGGTTCTGTATAAAATGGCAAATGCCTTATTGGGCACATGGTATTGGTTTTTATCTTCAATGATGTTTTGTGCCACAAACCGTGCCTCATCACTGTCAGTCACCGCCCTGATAACCTTGATTTTATCTCCGGTTTCATTGGCTGTCCAAACCGATTTTTCGAGTTGTTTACGGTTGTTTTTAATGATGCTCGATGCCGCATTCACAATGTTGCGTGTGCTGCGATAGTTTTGCTCGAGTTTTATGGTATAAACATCCGGATAATCCCGGTTGAAATTGAGTATGTTCTGAATATTGGCCCCCCTAAACGCATAGATGCTTTGTGCATCGTCACCCACCACGCAAATATTTTGATGAACCGCTGCAATGCGCTTGGTTATCATATACTGGACCAGATTCGTATCCTGATACTCATCCACCATCACATACCTGAAACGGTGCTGCCATTTATGGCAAACATCCGGGTGTTTATCCAGTAAGGCAAAGGTGTTCAGCAAGATGTCGTCAAAATCCATAGCGCCTGAGGCGAAGCAGCGGGCAGTGTACGCTGCAAAAACATCGGCAAACTTAGACCTGTTGGCGTTCTTGTCTTGTTGAACCAGCTCCTCATTGTCGCGATAGGTGCGGGAGGTTATCAGGTTGTTCTTCGCCATGCTGATTCTTCCTAAAACCATTCCCGGTTTATAAACCTTGTCGTCCAGGTTCAATTCCTTGAGGATTGTTTTAATCAGGCTTTTGCTGTCTTCGGTATCGTATATGGTGAAGTTGGATGGATAGCCCAAGCGCTCAGCTTCTTGCCGGAGAATTCTTGCAAATACGCTGTGAAAAGTCCCCATCCAAAGGCTTTTTGCCGCGGCGCCAACCAAAGATTCAATGCGGTTGCGCATTTCCTTGGCTGCTTTGTTGGTGAAGGTGAGAGACAATATGCTGAAAGGTTCTACCCCTTTGTGAAGCAGGTGCGCAATCCGGTAGGTCAATACGCGGGTTTTGCCCGAACCGGCACCGGCAATAATCATTACAGGTCCATCCGAGCGAAGCACAGCCTGCTGTTGAGGTTCATTCAGCTTTTCCAGGTAGGGTGGAAGGTGCTCTTGTTCTTCTTGATTTTGATCGGGCCAGTGCATGCAGAACCACAAAATTAATCCAAGGTGAATGGCTTCTGTAAAACATTTTTGCACAACCTGCCATCCAGTTTTTGGAATTTAACTGAATCCAACAAAAATCCTTAATTGGCGGTTGCCGGTATAGATGGTTTAACGCCGTTTAACCTCAAATATTTACATTACATTGGGGATGCGTGAATATCTTGCAAAGTGACTTGGTTTAATAATGGGATAACAAAGGCATACGGTTACACCTTTATATTTGCATCGTGCAAACAACGTCAGTATACCTTTATCAATCAGGCTTTTTCTGGGGGATTGTGTTGTTTGCCATTGTGTCGGGCTTTGTGGCTGTGAGTTTGCTTTGGCGCAGGCGGGAAAAGAAAATATTGTTGTCATTGTCCAAGCTTATTGCTTCGGAAAAAGAGGATCAGCAGCACGAGGATTTTCAGCAGGCCGGTGATTTAGAAGCGGCATTGAAAACCCTGTTTGAGTCACGCAAAGAGGAAATGGAACACCTCAAAAAACTTGAAGGATACAGAAGAGATTATATCGGAAATGTAGCTCACGAGCTAAAAACGCCCATATTTAGTATCCAGGGTTATCTGGAGAATGTGGTAGACGATCCGGATATAGATGCCGAAACCATGCGGTTGTTTTTGGATAAAGCGGTAAAAAACACACAGCGATTGGTGCAGATTGTGAGCGATTTGGATACGATTACCAAATATGAAAGTGGATTTTTGCGCCTGGAACCTGAAGAGTTCAACATCAAGGAACTTGCCGATGAGGTACTGGAAAGCCTGGAGATACAAGCAAAAGAAAAGAAAATTACCCTTTATGAATACGCCGGCAGCGGCGAATTTTTGGTTTTGGCTGATAAATTCAGGATTAGACAGGTGCTCACCAATCTGGTTTTTAACAGCATCCGCTATGGTAAGGAGGGCGGATATACAAAAATAAGGCTAAGCGACACCGGGGGTAAGGTGATTGTGGAGGTGGCAGACAATGGAATTGGAATTGCTAAAGAGGCTCTTCCGCGTGTGTTTGAGCGCTTTTTCAGGGCAGACAAGAGCCGAAGCCGCGAAAGTGGTGGCAGCGGCTTGGGGTTGAGTATCTGCAAGCATATTGTGGATGCGCATGGGGAACAGATAGAAGTAATGAGTACTGAAGGTGCCGGCAGCGTATTTTCTTTTGCCATTAAAAAATCCGAGCTGCAACCCGATTAGTTAATTGGTTTGGACAATTTCGCCGGCTGTTAATAATTTTATTCCAAATTAGGTTTTTAGCTGAATGCTAGGGTTAAATTTGCCCCCGCTAAAGTTAGATAATTTATAGGAATGACCGATATAAGCAGTAAAGGCGCTCCCCAATACAATCCCTTGGAGAGCATGATGAGTCGCTTCAATGAAGCAGTTAACATCCTTGGTTTAGATGACCATTTTGCCAGTGTGCTAAAAGCACCGGATAAAGTGGTTATGGTGAATATTCCCGTTACCATGGACGATGGAACCATCAAGGTTTTTGAAGGCTATCGTGTGGTACATAGTGTTCATTTGGGACCAAGTAAAGGCGGAATCCGCTATAGCATGGATGTGCATCTGGACGAAGTAAAGGCCCTGGCGGCCTGGATGACCTGGAAGTGCGCCGTGGTGAATATTCCTTATGGTGGTGCCAAAGGTGGTATCAAGTGCGATCCACGCAGCATGAGCAAAGGCGAGTTGGAGCGATTGACCAGGGGTTACACCTTGTCCATGAAAGATGTTTTTGGAGAAGATAAAGATATTCCAGCTCCGGATATGGGAACCGGCCAACAGGAAATGGCCTGGATACTTGATGAATTTAGCAAAATCCGTGGTCAGAACAGTTGGGGTGTGGTTACCGGAAAACCCCTCGTTCTTGGCGGTAGTCAGGGCCGTGTAGAAGCGACCGGTCGTGGCGTGATGGTCAGTACCAGAAGCGCTTTGGCTAAATTGGGTATCAAATCAACAGAAGCTACCTGCGTGGTTCAGGGATTTGGAAACGTGGGCAGTATTTCTGCCAAGCTGATTTCCAAGCTGGGCGTGAAAATAGTGGGTATCTCAGATATTAGTGGTGGGTATTACAACCCTGAAGGTATCGATGTTGAAGCTGCCATTGCATTCGTGGCAAACAGCCCAACACGCAGCCTGGAAGGCTTTACTGCCGGTGAAAAAGTGAGCAATTCTGATTTGCTGACCTTGCCCTGCGATGTGCTTGTTCCTGCTGCCATGGAAGATCAAATTACGGCTGAAAATGCCGCTGATATAAAAGCCAAACTGATTGTGGAAGGCGCAAATGGACCAACAACGGCCGATGCAGATCCAATCCTGAACAGCAAAGGGATATTGGTAGTACCGGATATCCTTGCCAATGCCGGTGGTGTTACCGTAAGTTATTTCGAATGGGTACAAAACCGCTTGGGTTACTACTGGACAGAAGAGCGCGTACACCGCCGTGCGGATAGGGTAATGAAAATGGCGTTCGACAATGTTTACGCTGCTTCAGGAAAATATAAAGTAAACATGCGCATTGCTGCATATATCGTTGCCATTGATAAAGTGGCCAGCACCTTGAAATTGCGCGGTTCTTTCTAATTCTTAAAATACATGTTGCTGCACAGAGAAGGTTTTAAAATCATCCTATTGTCTACCCTGATTTTGGGTGGTTTGAATTTTGGCCTCTATGAATGGCTGGGAGATGGCTGGCTTACCAATGGAGTCCTCCTGGTCTCTTTGGTTTTCTATTTTCTTGTCATTCAGTTTTTCCGCAACCCTGTGCGTCATACGCCCGTTGATGAGAATCATATCATAGCGCCTGCCGACGGTAAAGTGGTGGTGATTGAAGATGTGGAAGAGCCTGAATACTTCAAAGGGAAACGCAAGCAAATAAGCATATTTATGTCCCCGTTGAATGTGCACGTAAACCGCTATCCAATTACTGGCAAGGTGTTGTACCAAAAATATTTTCCAGGAAAATATTTGGTTGCATGGCATCCTAAAAGCAGTACTGAGAATGAAAGGACTACCGTAGTTGTGGAAAATGCCAAAGGACAGGTGCTTTTTAGGCAAATCGCAGGGGCCCTTGCCCGGCGTATCGTTTGCTATGCAAAAGAAGGCGATGCTGCAAAACAGGGAGAGGAATATGGCTTCATTAAATTCGGAAGCAGGATTGACTTGTTTTTGCCTGTGGATTGTAAAGTAAATGTAACCTTGGGCCAAAAAACCAAAGGAGGAGAAAGTATAGTTGCTTTTTTCAGCTAAATGGCATTAACTTTGTTATAGTAACAATAAATAAACTAACAAAAATGAAAAAGATAATTGTATTCGCCATCTGCGCAATCGGGTTCGCTTTTGGTGCACAAGCGCAAACTTCGGCTTCAGCTGCTGCTGCAGATAAAACGCCTGATCAAATTGCTGCAGAGAAAAACACTCCAACAGCCATAACTGCTTCAAGCTCAGGAGAAAAGAAACAGTGTGCTGGCTCAGCCAAATCCTGCCAGGGTTCAGGTACTGCAAAATCTTGCTGCAAAGCCAAAACTGGCGAGGCATCAGCTGCTGCAGAGAAAAAATCTTGCTGCAAGCAAAAGGGAGAAGCTTCCTCTTGCAAAGGTCATGAGACTTCTACCACCACCGGCGAGAAAAAATCTTGTGCAAAGCCTTGCTGCAAGAAATCCTAAGAAACGAATTCAAATTTGTGAAATAAAAAAGGCTGCCTTTGTGCAGCCTTTTTCTTTTTTATGCGTTATGCCTGTTGTTCCTTTGCAGTAATTCATGGATAAAGACAAAGGGTTTCGCCGCAGGGCAATTACCCTATCGATTATAGTACTCGTCACATCAGCCATTGTTGCGGTGTACATGACGTATGGGGTGCACGCCCGCAGCAACCTGCCCCTGATTGTGCCCAAAAATGCCAAATGGTTTTACCATTTTCAGACCAAAGAAGTTGATGAAGTGGCCCGTAAATCGGCAGATACAAGGCCGCCTTATTATGATAGCCTTTACCGCACAATGATGAAGTTTCCGGTTTTTCACAACGTGAAAGATGCCGGACAGCCCGGTGTTTACCTCATGTCTGACCTGGTGCTCTTTGCAGATGATATGGGATGGTATGCGGCATTAACCGTAACCTCCGATGAAAAGCTGAAGAAATTTACCATGGATATGATTCCTGCAAATTTGATTGAAAAACCAACCGAAAGGCCTGATTATACCTATGTGAAAGCAAAAAACAGAAACCTGTATTTTGCCTTTAAGCATAAGGCTTGCGTATTTTTCATACCAGCCGATACCACCAGCGACTACCGCCTTGCCGAAAATGCCTTTAAGCAATTGTTCTCAAAGAAAAATGAGAGTATTTACAACATTGATGCGATTCAGAATTTGTATGACCAAAATTGCCAGGTGGTTTTCTGGGGTGAGCCTGTATTGCCCAACAGCAGCCACGGTGTTAACCTAAGCGAACCAATGGCCAAATTCTTCTATATCAAAAACCAAAAAGAAAATAAATCGTTATCTCCATTGATGCTGTTTAGCAAAGCAGGTTTGCATTTTAGTGAAAATGAGGTGAGCAGCCTTCTCAAACCGAACAATGCTATGAAGTCGGTCGATTATCTAAACCAAACATTCAGGGTGATGCATCATTATTTAAAACCATTTAGTTATGAGTAAAAAAACCAACATTGAAGAATTGCTGCAGCAGCGTATTCTTATCATAGATGGCGCCATGGGCACCATGATACAAAAACACAAGCTTAGCGAGGAAGACTATCGCGGAGCGCGTTTTAAAGATTTTGCACACTCCCTCAAAGGGAATAACGATTTGCTGGTATTGACACAGCCACAGATAATTTTGGACATCCACAGGGCCTTTTTGGAGGCGGGAGCCGATATTTTGGAAACCAATACCTTTAGTGCAAATGTTGTTTCTATGGCGGATTACCACATGGAAAATCTGGTTTGGGAACTGAATGTAGAAGCCACCAGGCTTGCCAGGCAAGCTGCTGATGAATACACGCAGAAAGATCCTTCCAGGCCAAGGTTTGTTGCGGGTTCAATTGGTCCGACCAACCGCACTGCAAGTCTGAGTCCGGATGTCAATAATCCGGGATACAGGGCAGTAAATTTTGATGACTTGCGGAAAACGTACCGTGAGCAAGCCCAGGCGCTGATTGAAGCCGGTTGCGATTTGCTGCTTGTGGAAACCGTTTTTGATACCTTGAATTGTAAGGCTGCGTTGTTTGACATCAATGAACTGAAAGAAGAGATGGGTACAAATATTCCGGTAATGGTGAGTGGAACCATCACCGATAATTCCGGAAGAACGCTTAGTGGCCAAACCCCGGAGGCGTTTTGGAATTCTGTGTCGCATGGCAATTTATTGTCTGTAGGATTTAACTGTGCCTTGGGAGCCGATCAAATGCGTCCTTATGTGGAGGAATTGAGCCGCGTATCATGGATTAATGTAAGTTGTTATCCCAATGCCGGACTGCCTAATGAATTTGGCGAATATGACGATACCCCTGAAGGAATGGCCTCGGTGCTGGAAGGCTGGTGCAAAGCAGGTTGGATTAATGTAATTGGTGGCTGTTGCGGCACTACACCTGAGCATATCAGGGCCATTGCAGACGTGGCAGCCAAATATCCACCCAGGAGTGTTCCGGAATTGACATTACAATAACGCTTAAAAATATCGTTTTTAATTAGAATCATAGTATCTTTGTAAACTTTTATAAAATGGCTGATATCCAAACCATGAGTACCCCCGCTACGGTCTTTGATCTTTTTGCAGGGCTTGAATCCACCAATCACGAACAAATCGTTTTTTGCCAGGATAATGCTACCGGCCTCAAGGCTATCATTGCAATCCACAACACGGTGCTTGGTCCAGGATTGGGCGGAACCCGCATGTGGTCTTATGCCAATGAAAAAGATGCGGTCCGTGATGCACTCCGCTTAAGCAGGGGAATGACCTACAAGGCTTCTGTTGCCGGATTGAATCTGGGAGGTGCAAAAGCGGTAATTATTGGTGATGCCAAAACCGCAAAGAGCGAAGCGCTGATGCGCAAATTCGGACGGTTTGTTGAAAATCTTAATGGCAAATACATCACTGCCGAAGATGTGGGAACAACCACACGCGACATGGAATATGTAAACATGGAAACGGACCACGTTGTTGGCTTGCCCGAAATGATGGGCGGCGGCGGCGATCCTTCTCCAGTTACCGCATTTGGAACCTATATGGGTATCAAAGCTTCTGCTAAAAAAGCATGGGGTAGCGATAGCCTAAGTGGTAAAAGTGTTGCCGTACAAGGTATTGGTAAAGTAGGTATGCACCTTTTGGAACACCTGAAAAAAGAAGGTGCTTCCATTTATGTTGCAGATATCAACGAACAAGCACTGATTGAGGCCGCTGCCATGGGTGCTATACCCGTAAGCGGAGACGATATGTACGAACTGGATGTTGATGTTTTCGCTCCTTGCGCCTTGGGTGCAATCCTTAATGGAAATACCATCCCCCGTTTAAAATGTCAGGTGGTTGCAGGTGCCGCAAACAACCAACTGGAAGACGAGAAGGTACATGGCGATATGCTGAAAGCAAAAGGCATTGTATATGCCCCTGATTTTGTGATCAATGCAGGTGGTTTGATTAACGTTTACAGCGAATACAACGGCTATGTGCGCGAACAGGCCATGGCACAGGCAGAGAATATTTATAAAACCATTTTGGATATTTATTCCCTGGCCGATGCACAGCAGGTAAACAATCAGCAAGCCGCGATTAAACTGGCTGAAAAGCGCATCAATGACATGATGCACGTGCACAGCACCTTCTGATTTTTCCCAAAGCCAGTTTCTTAGGCTGGTGTAATTTGTAAGAATCATAGATTTTTAAAATCTATACTTATTTATGCTTGTATCCATAGGTGATATGTGTTATTTCCATCCAAATTGCAGTAATTGCAAGTGAAAATGAAACTGGCAAGGCGCAACATTAAAAACAGTGCAGCAGCAGCTGCGACCTTGCTGGTAGCCTTAATTTTACAGCTGTTATTTTGGTTTAAAGCAGCGTGGCCGGCAGGTGGGCAAGACAGCTGGAATCATTATTTGTTTGCGCGTTTTGCCCCCAAGCATCCTGAACTTTATTTGGATCAATGGGGAAAGCCTGTTTTTACCCTTGTTGCGTCACCATTTGCGCAATTTGGGATAGCGGGGATTTATATCTTAAATCTTGCTTGTACGTTGGGTGCCGCCTGGCTTTTGTATTTGACCGCGAGAAGGCTCAATTTTAGGTTGCCATGGCTGGCATCGTTTTTTTTCTTGTTTCAACCCATCGTCTTTGGCAACACCATCAGTGGTCTCACAGAGCCATTAACAGCATTTGCACTCAGTTTGTCGCTTTATTTATTTTCAGCACAGCGGTTCACGGCTGCCGCGGTTTTGGTTTCTTTTTTCCCTTTTTTTAGGTCTGAAGGAATTATTTTATGGGTAGCAGCATTGCTGTTTCTTGGAATAAGAACCCGCTGGAAATCCATGCTGTGGTTGTTTTTTGGCTTGGTGCTCATTGCTGTTGTTGGGGCTGTTGTATCCGGAGATTATTCCTGGATTTTGACCCATAATCCATATTTCAGGGCAGAAGTAGAGCAACGCTTTGCCATAGGCCATGGTGATTTCTTTCATTACCTGCATTCACAAAGGCAGATTTGGGGGATTTGGATCACTTTTTTGAGTGGGCTGGCTTTGGCATTACTTGCTGCGCACATTGTTTATTTATTCCGAAACAAAACACCGGAAGAGAAAAGCCGCTTTTGTTTTTGGCTGGTTGCTCCTATGTTTCTGGGCTTTTTTTTGGCCCATTCCTGGATGTGGTACAAAGGAGCCTTTGGTTCTCATGGTTTGCTTAGGGTATTTGTACTGGCAGCTCCGCTTGCAGCACTTTTGGCCCAATATGCGATAGATAAGCTGGTTTCATTGGATATTAAATGGGTGAAACGCTTGTTGGTTATTGCAGGTATCGGGGTGATGCTCCCCGGAGCATATCAGGGAAGTGAAACCCCATTTCCATGGAAAAATAAACCTTCTGTAGCGGCATTCCCAGGCGAGCCGCAAATCGATTTAGCGCTTGATTACATAAAGCAGCATGGCCTACAATCGAAAGTACTGGTTCATCAATTGCCTTGGCTAAACGCAAAGCTGGCCATCGATCCATGGGCTAAGCCGGAGGATGCTGCTACTTTTTATGCGTGGAGCATCGATAAAAGGCCCGGTAAGGATTGGATGCCCGACAGCACCGTGGTTTTGTGGGATAATTTTCATGCCCGCAGGGATGCCCCCATGACCCTGGGAGATATAAAACAGCTCACCCAATATAGCGAGTTGGCTTATTTTCCCGCTTCAGACACCAATTATGATGTAAGGGTGTTCCTGAAAACCGAAAAAAAACCTTAATTCACACGGTTATTTACATTTACTGATAAAGTAGATAATCAGTAAAATAACAACAATTCCGCCTAAAGAAGAGGCGCCGGAAGGATTTGTGGAACCGCAATTGGGGCATTTTCTCCCTGTGGCATAGGGATAATCGCATTGTTTGCATTTGGCCATGGCTAAGTAAATTTGAAGTTTTCGGCGTAAAAATACACCAAATTACCAAATGCTATGCACTGGCTCAGCGATTAAGCAGCGATTGCATACTCCGCTGGATATAGTTGGCCGCCATTTTTGGCCATAACCGGTAGAGAAAATCCATGAATTTCGCATCGCTGCCTACCAGAACCCGAAAAGCGTTTTTTTCCATACCGCACAATATGATGGATGCCGCAGTGTCCGCTGACAAGCTCTTGTATTTTTTAAATTCTTTTTCGGACATTTTGGGTGGTTGCACCCCTGAGTTTTTCGTAATTTCTGTATCAACAGCGCCGGGAAATACCACAGTAACCCGCACTCCGGTGTTCAATAACTCCGATCGTAATCCTTCGGTTAATAATTTCACAGCAGCTTTGGAGGCTCCATATATACTTTGGCCCGGTACCGGCAGAAATCCGCCCATGCTGGAGATGTTAACTATATGGGCTTCGGGTCGTTGAAGCAAATGGGGTAAAAAACCTTTAATCAGGTAAACAACGGCAAAAAAATTGATATTCATCACCCGGTTTATATCGTTTTCCTCAAGTTCTTTGATGGTGACAAAGGGTTGGATTACGCCAGCATTGTTGATGAGACCGTCTATACAGCCATGCCGGTGTAAAATGGCTTCAATCAATCCCGGAATTTGTTGTTTGTTGGTAATATCCATGGCGTGGCAGGAGAGTTGTGCGGAGAGGGCTCCGGCTTCTTTTTCGGTTTGCTGCAAGCCTTGTTCGCTAATATCAATGGCAGCAACCCGCGCTCCTTTTTGCAGCAAGGCTAAAGCAAGTGCCCTGCCAATGCCGTTGCCAGCGCCTGTAATGGCAATGGTTTTTTGTGCAATCTTCATTTGTTGCACAAAAGAGAAGTAAATTCTGTTAGAATTTGATGAGTAAAGTCAGCTACCCTTGCGTAATTTTTCTTATGGCATTTACCAGCGCGTCCAGGTCCTCCGGTTTTGTGCTTAAGTGTGGCGTTACCCTAATTCCGTTTACAATGGGGTGCTGAATTGCAACGGTAAAGATTTTGTATTGCTTAAACAGGGTTTCTGCCAGTTCGGCAGGCGTGTATCCATCTACCGCGATGTTGGCAATGGCGCAACATCGTGCTGAATCTTGCCAGGGTGTTAGCACCTTG
Source organism: Flavobacteriales bacterium (assembly GCA_947487055.1). Taxonomy (GTDB): domain Bacteria; phylum Bacteroidota; class Bacteroidia; order NS11-12g; family UBA955; genus RGEC01. Next base: position 3,234 of record CANKVN010000012.1, on the reverse strand, counting down.
ATTTTAGGAATGTTTGCCACTTTAGCAACCCAGTATTGCATCAAATAACGCAGCCGTTGTTCTTTAAGTGCACTGCCAATTTTGTTGTGAAATACAATGGCTTGCGGTATGGTCTGTAAGGTTTGGATGGGCCGGGTTCCTGAATGCTCAAACCTGCGGATATTTTCCCTTGGTTGGGATGTATCACCCATCAGTGGCCAAATGGTGGAAATATGCTCCTTGCGCATCCACAGGAAGCCTGCCCCCAGTGGATTACACAGCCATTTGTGAAGGCTTGCTCCTACAAAATCTGCCCCGAGCTGGGGAATGGTGAACTGCAAATGGGCAACTGCATGGGCTGAATCCACCGCCACCAGAATATTTCGCTTTTTGGCTTCGGCGGCAATTTTAGCTACCGGAATAACCTGCCCTGTGAGGTTAATCAGATGGGTGAGGTGCACCATCCGTGTTTTTTTATTGCATAGTTTCAGGTAGGCGTTCACAACTTCTTCATCGTTTTGGGGATGCAGGGGCACTGCCGCATAATGCAGCACAATCCCAAAGCGGGCAGCGGCTTGTTGAAATGCCTCGGTCATGCTTCCATAGTCTTGGTTTCCAAGCACCACTTCATCGCCTTTTTTCCATGGAAAACCCATGATGACTGTATTTAATGCCTCCGTGGTGTTTCTCATCAGCGCCAGTTCTTCTGCGTTGCAACCCAAAAGCGTTGCCAGGGATGTTCTTGCTTCCTCGATTGCATGCTGCTGATCCCTGCGCATGAAAAGGCTGGTCTGGGTGTTTATATGGTGTTCCGCTGATTGATGAAATTGCATTGTGGTTAACGGCTGGTGGCTGAAGTAACCGTTTTCCAGGTTGATAAGGTCCTGTGGACTTTCAAATTGCTGCCTCACCAAATTCCAGTAGGCTTCATTGTTTTCGCCATCGGGCAGTGCCGGAGGAACAGGTAAATCATTGGAATGTCCATTGAAAGGTAAAAGTGCGGAACCCGCTATGGACAAAGAGCCTGAAAGAAAATGGCGACGCTGCATCAGCGCAAGTTAAGAATTTTCTAAATCATATCCTTGGGCAAGTTTTCTTCACCCTTTTTGTAGTGCTCACGCAACTCTGCAGGAGGCTGATGGCGCTTATTCATGCGCATTTGCAGCAAATCAACCAGGAAGGAAAATGCCATGGCAAAATAGATATAGCCTTTAGGGATCTCCAATCCCCATCCTTCGGCAATTAGCGAGAAACCAATCAGTATCAAAAATGCCAATGCAAGCATCTTGAACGCGGGATGTTTATTGACAAAACTGCTGATAGGTCCGGCAGCAAAGAGCATCATGGCTACCGATAGCACAACGGCGATGTACATCACCCAAAGTTCCTTTACCATGCCTACCGCGGTGATGATTGAATCAACAGAAAAAACCAAATCCATAATGAGGATTTGAACAACCACAGCGGAAAAATCATGAATTTTAATCTTGGAAGAAATGTCTCCTGATTCACCCTCGGTCTTGTGGTAAATTTCCGAAACACTTTTGTATATCAGAAACAAGCCACCTGCAAGCAGGATTAGGTCTTTGCCGGTGAAACCCTTCCCAAGCAGGGTAATCAAAGGTTCTCCCAGCTGCATAATCAAGGATATGATTCCCAGTAAGGCCAGTCGCAGCACTCCGGCCAAAACAAGGCCAATCCTGCGGGCTTTTCGTTGCTTTTCCTTGGGTAATTTAGAAGCCAGAATGGAAATGAAAATCACATTATCAATACCCAGTACCGCTTCCAAAAGCACCAGGGTGAAAATGGACAATAAAATTTCTGCGTTCATTATTATTCTGCTTTTATGTCTTTTAACTTCAATTGCAGGTTGGTTCTGCCGTTGAAGGTGTTTTCTTCAATGAAATAACAGGCATTGAAATGGCGGTTGTTGCTAACATATGGAAGGTAATGGCTCATGCCGAAGCCAATGCTGTCGTAGCCGGAACCCTTTTGATACATGGTTAATTTCAGGTGTTTGTCTTTGAGAACACGTACATTTCCATTGCAAAACAAATTGTTGGTCCGAAAAACAGGAACCATATTGCCAGGGCCAAAAGGAGCCATTTGATTGACAATATTCAGCATTTTTGGATTGATTGCTTCAAACCCAATCTCCAAATCATATTCAATTTCTGGAACTGTGGAGTTTTCGCTCAGGTTATTGATAACAATATCTTCGAATCGAGCTGCAAAAGCCTCGAAATTTTCAGATTTAATGGACAACCCGGCAGCATATTTATGTCCGCCATACTGTTCTACCAGGTCTCCGCAATTGCCTATGGCTTCGTGAATGTCAAAATCTTTCACACTGCGTGCTGATCCTGTAAGCATGCCATCATTTTCGGAGAAAACGATGGTGGGTTTGTAAAATTGCTCAACCAAACGGCTTGCAACGATGCCTATTACACCCTTGTGCCACTGATTTCCAAACAATACAGTACTTTTTTTGGCAAGCAGCACATTGCTATTTTCAACAAGAGAGATGGCTTCACGGGTAATGTCGTTGTCCAGTTCTTTGCGTTCGTGATTCCGCTCTTGCAGCACACGGGCCAGTTTGCGGGCAGTGTTGAAATCCTTTTCTATGAGAACGGCAACTGCGGCTTTGGCGTCTGAAATGCGACCTGCCGCGTTGATCCTGGGTCCGATTCCGAAGACAATGTCTGAAATAGTCAGCGATGCCTTAGGCTGATAGCCTTCCAGCAATGCCTGAATTCCCAGCGATGGGCTCTCGTTGATTCTTTTAAGACCATAATAAGCCAGGGTGCGGTTTTCACCCCGAATATCCACCAGGTCACTGGCAATACTCACGGCCACCAGATCAATATATTCCATGATGGATTCCAGCGGCAATCCATGCTTTTCTGCGTATGCTTGAATGAGTTTAAAACCAATTCCTGCGCCTGAAAGTTCTTTGTATGGATATTCGCAGTCCTTTCTTTTTGGATTAAGAACAGCAGCTGCATTGGGGATTTTTTCTCCGGGTAAGTGGTGATCACAAATGATAAAATCCACGCCCAGTGAATTGGCATAATCAACCAGATCGTTGGAGCGAATGCCGCAATCCAGTGCAATGATTAATTTATAGCCGTTTTGTGATGCGTAATCAATGCCTATTTTGCTGATGCCGTATCCTTCTTTGTAGCGGTCCGGGATATAGTAGTCGGCCAAAGCGGAATGCCGGGTGCGGAAGAAACTGTAAACAATGCTCACTGC